>CABPWH010000006.1 GCA_902461085.1 uncultured Collinsella sp.
CGCTCGTGACCTCCAAGCAGCTGCTGCCGGTCTACGACAAGCCCATGATCTACTACCCGCTGTCCACCCTCATGCTGGCGGGCATCCGGGACATCCTGGTCATCTCCACGCCGACCGACCTGCCCAACTTCGAGCGCCTGCTCGGGGACGGCTCACGCTACGGCGTGAACCTTTCCTACGCCGAGCAGCCCTCGCCGGACGGCCTGGCCCAGGCCTTCACGATCGGCGAGGACTTCATCGCCGGCGAGCCGTGCGCACTGGTGCTCGGCGACAACATCTTCTACGGCAACGGCCTGTCGCGCCACCTGACGCGCGCCGTCCAGAACGCCGAGTCGGGCAGGGCCACGGTCTTCGGCTACCACGTGGACGACCCCGAGCGCTTCGGCGTCGTGGAGTTCGACCGCGAGGGCAGGGCCGTCTCCATCGAGGAGAAGCCCGAGTGCCCCAAGAGCTCCTATGCCGTCACCGGCCTGTACTTCTACCCGGGCGACGTGGCCGCCAAGGCACATGGGGTGGAGCCGTCCGCGCGCGGCGAGCTGGAGATCACCACGCTCAACCAGATGTACCTGGAGGAGGGGACGCTGTCCGTCGTGACGCTGGGCCGCGGGTACGCGTGGCTGGACACCGGCACCATGGAGAGCCTGCACGAGGCCGCGGAGTTCGTCCGCGCCGTGGAGCACTCCCAGGACCTGCCGGTCTCGGTCCCCGAGGAGATCGCCTGGGAGAACGGCTGGATCACCACCGCCGAGCTCGAGGAGGCCGCCAAGGCCTACGGCAAGTCGGTCTACGGGCAGCACCTGAAGAAGGTCGCCGCCGGCGAGATCGTCAACAGCCCGCGCGAGTACTAGCGCCAGCTTGTTTTCTTTTAGGGGCCACCGTTTATCTGGTGGCCCCTTTCGTTATGATTACGTTGACCATAAAGACAATATGATTGGGAGTGGATGTGTTAAGCGTCTACTTTGGCGATATGCCAGAAGCGATTTACAACACAGCGACATATTTCAAAAACTCTTACCGGTCTTCTTGGATTACGAATCCCTATGCAGTCTCGATAATTAAAGATGTCGATCGATCGGATGTTGTCTCCGAAAACGTCATCGAAAGCCCTGTGCTTGGATCCATCTCTCCACTCCAGCTTTCTGGTGGCGTGAAAACGCTGCTGCTTATGAGATTTGATCGTAAGCAAATTTTTAACGCTTCTACCTGTGGTGACAACTGTGCCAAGTGGATTCTCGACATGGCGAAAGATCGCAAGCTCGTTGTGAATCTCTATCATGTGATGGACTTTGGTCGCGAGGATTTTAAAATTAAAGTCGTGAATAGCGGCCGAATCGTTCACAACATGGCCGAATTGATTCACGAGTCGATTCCGTATCTGTAGGTACTGCTTATGAACGGTTCGCATCTCGTTAAGATTTCCCGCCGTAGGGGAACCAAGTACACATTTACCATCAAGCGGAACATCACTATTGTGCGTGGCGATAGCGGCACGGGTAAGACGACACTGTTTGACATGGTCGCAGACTACATGCGAACGGGCGAGCAGTCGGGTGTTTCCTTGCAATGTGATTGTCCCTGTGTCGCTTTGACCGATTATGATTGGCGAAACCAGCTTTCGTCCGTTCATGACTCGATTGTATTTGTCGATGAGGGCTTAAAAGAGATCCATTCTGATGAGTTTGCTCATCATGTACTGTATTCCTCGAATTATTTCGTGCTGATCTCAAGGGCTGATTTCCCCAATCTTCCGTATAGCGTGGATGAGATTTACAAGATTAAGACGAGCGGAAAATACCATTCTTTCGTCCCTGTTTATCAAGATCGCGGGAATCATCGTTATGCTATTTCCCGGTCGGCGCCAAAACAGGACTTTTCTATCCTTCTATGCGAGGACAGTAAGTCTGGTTTCCAGTTCTTTAAACGGCATTTTGCTGACAGTGAGCTTACCTGTACTTCGGCCATGACGAACAGCGCGATTTTGGGCTGGTTGGATCAGCATTTCGACGATCGCGTGTTTGTTGTCGCGGACGGGGCGGCATTTGGGTGCTATGCGGACCGCGTCCTTAAGCTGCAAGACATTCACCGCGATACTGTTACGGTTTGTCTTCCCGAGTCGTTCGAATGGCTTCTGCTGAGCTCCGGCGTAATTTCAGGGCTAGATGCCAAAGCAGTTCTGCAAGAGCCGGAAGCGTTTGCAGACAGTGAGAAATTTAAAGGCTGGGAGGACTTCTTCTATAAGTACTTACGCGATAAAACTGGGAATTCGGTCTTCCGGTACGACAAAGACTGCATTCCGGAGGCGTTTTGTAGGGGAAGTAATTCTGCGAAGGTTATGGCTCTTATCGCGTGCCGAAATGTCCGATAGTTTTGTTGAATAGTGTCGCGGCATCACTTCCTGCGGCATACTAAAGAAGCTGTACATGCTTCAGATTGGATTTTCATGTCTGAGATCTTTGAACCTAAGAACATCATCGTCACGGGCGGCTGCGGCTTCATCGGCAGCAACTTCGTGCACTATGTCGTGAACAACCATCCGGACGTCCACGTCACCGTCCTGGACAAGCTGACCTACGCCGGCAACCCCGAGAACATCGCGGGGCTGCCCGAGGACAGGGTCGAGCTCGTCGTCGGTGACATCTGCGACGCGGAGCTGCTCGATAGGATCGTCCCCGGCCACGACGCGATCGTGCACTACGCCGCAGAGAGCCACAACGACAACTCCATCGCCGACCCGGAGCCGTTCTTGCGCACCAACGTGGAGGGCACCTTCCGCCTGCTGGAGGCCGTCCGCAAATATGGCGTCCGCTACCACCACGTCTCCACCGACGAGGTCTACGGCGACCTGGCGCTCGACGACCCGGCCAAGTTCACCGAGGAGACGCCGTACCACCCGAGCAGCCCGTACTCGAGCACCAAGGCGTCCTCTGACATGCTGGTCCGCGCCTGGACCCGCACCTACGGCCTGCGCGCCACGATCTCCAACTGCTCCAACAACTACGGCCCCTACCAGCACGTGGAGAAGTTCATCCCCAGGCAGATCACCAACATCGTCGACGGCGTGCGCCCCAAGCTCTACGGGAAGGGCGAGAACGTCCGCGACTGGATCCACACCGAGGACCACTCATCGGCCGTCTGGGACATCCTCACCAAGGGCCGCATGGGGGAGACCTACCTCATCGGCGCCGACGGCGAGAGGAACAACATCACGGTCCTGCGCATGACCCTGGAGGCGATGGGCCGCGACCCCGAGGACTTCGACTGGGTCGCCGACCGCCCCGGCCACGACCGCCGCTACGCCATCGACTCGACCAAGCTCCAGCGCGAGCTGGGCTGGAGGCCGGCCCACACCGACTTCGCCGAGGGCCTGAAGGCCACCATCGACTGGTACGTGGCCAACGAGTCTTGGTGGCGCCCGGCCAAGGAGGCCACCGAGGCCCGTTACCGCGCACAGGGCCAGTAGGAGGGGAGAGAGACATGGCAGACATCGCATTCGAGAAGGACCTCGCCGTCGCCGAGACCGGCATCGGGGGCCTCAAGGTCGTCGACCTCGCCGTCCACGGCGACTCGCGCGGCTGGTTCAAGGAGAACTGGCAGCGCGCCAAGATGACCGCCCTGGGCATCCCGGACCTCAGGGTCGTCCAGAACAACATCTCCTACAACGACAGCCGCGGCGTCACCCGCGGCATCCACGCCGAGCCCTGGGACAAGTTCATCTCCGTGGCCCGCGGCTCGGTCTTCGGCGCATGGGTGGACCTGCGCGAGGGCAGCGAGACCTTCGGCAAGGTGTTCACGACCGTTCTGGATCCCAGCAAGGCCATCTACGTCCCACGCGGCGTGGGCAACTCCTTCCAGGCCCTGGAGGACGGCACCGCCTACACCTACCTGGTGGACGCCCACTGGTCCCTCGAGCTCAAGAAGACCTACACCTTCGTGAACCTCGCCGACCCCGAGCTCGCCATCGAGTGGCCGATCCCGCTCGACCAGGCCACCGTCTCCGAGGCGGACCTCAACCACCCGATGCTGAGGGACGTCGTCCCCATGGCGCCGAAGCGCACCCTCGTCACCGGCTGCAACGGCCAGCTGGGCCATGCGGTGCGCGCGCTCGCCGAGGAGCGCGGCGTCGCCAAGGACTTCGACTTCTGCGACATCGACACCTTCGACATGTCCGACCCGGACGCCTACGCGCAGTACGACTGGTCGCTCTACGGCACCGTGATCAACTGCGGTGCCTACACGGCGGTCGATAAAGCGGAGGCCCCCGAGGGCCGCGTGACCGCCTGGAAGGCCAACGCCACCGGCCCGGCCCTGCTCGCCCGCACCTGCGCCGGGCACGGGATCACCCTCGTGCACGTGTCCTCCGACTACGTCTTCGACGGCACGGCCGAGGTCCATACCGAGGACGAGCCCCTCAGCCCGCTGTCCGTCTACGGCCAGACCAAGGCGGCCGGCGACATCGCCGTTGCCGGCTGCCCGCGCCACTACATCATGCGCAGCTCCTGGGTCATCGGCGAGGGGCACAACTTCGTCAAGACCATGAAGGCGCTCTCAGACCGCGTCGCCGACCTCGAGGATAAGCTCGAGCAGGTCACGGTCGTGGACGACCAGCTGGGCCGCCTGACCTTCACGCGCGACATGGCGCGGGCCATCTTCCATGTGCTGGGGACGCACGCCCCCTACGGCACCTACGACTGCACCGGCTCCGGCGCCGTGAAGTCCTGGGCCGACATCGCCCGCGCCGTCTTCGAGGCCGCCAACGGCAACGGGGACAAGGTCGTGCCGGTCAGCACCGCCGACTACTACGGCGGCGCCGAGGGACCCGTCGCCCCGCGCCCGGTCCACTCCGCGCTCGACCTTTCCAGGCTCGAGTCGGTCGGGTTCCACATGCCCGACTGGGAGGAAGAGCTTGGGGAGTACCTCAAGACGCTCTAGCCGCTATCAACTTTTCGAGAGTAAAAGCCGCCGTTCTTTAACGGCGGCTTTTCTTGTTGATGGCTATCTGCGCAGTGGTGCCAATAGTATTTTGCGGAAGATCTTTCACTCGCTTGGCGTGGTGGCGGACCTGCCGGGCTGGTCATCGTAGGCGTATTTGCTGTACACGTTGACCTCCCACTGCTTTTTTTCGACCTTTGCCACGGAATCGAGGATGAAGCCGGTCGCAAGGCTCAGACCGCACAGGAACATAAACGACGCGGCGAGCATGGCGGTGGGGAAGCGCGGAACGAGGCCGGTCTGGAAATACTCGACAACGATGGGCGTGCCCAAGGCGAGGCCGATCACCGCAAACAGAAGCGCGACGAGGCTGAAGAACTTCAGAGGGCGGTAGTCCTTGAACAGCGTGCCAATCATCGCAACGACTTTAATGCCGTCGCTTACGGTATTGAGCTTGGACTCGGAACCTTCCGGACGGTCGCGGTACTCGATGGGCACATCCTTGATGCGCCAGCGGTGGTCGACGGCGTGGATCGAGAGCTCGGTTTCGATCTGGAAGCCCTCGGAAAGCACAGGGAAGGTTTTAACGAACGGGCGGCTCATGGCACGGTAGCCGGTCATGACATCATCGAAGCTGTAGCCATAGATCCACTTGATCATGGCACGGACCAGATTGTTGCCAAAACCATGGAAGGCTCGCTTGTTTTCCTCGGCATAGGTCCCATTGGAAAGGCGGTCGCCTACGGTCATGTCGGCCGTGCCGTTAAGGATAGGCTCGCAGAGGGCCTTTGCCGCCTCGGCGGGGTAGGTGTCGTCGCCGTCGACCATCAGGTAACAATCGGCGTCGATGTCGCGAAACATCTGACGGCAGACGTTGCCTTTTCCCTGACGCGGCTCAAAACGCACCGTGGCTCCGTGCTCTGCAGCAATGTGAGAGGTGTTGTCTGACGAGTTGTTGTCGTATACGTAGAGAGTCGCCTGCGGAAGCTCGCGGTGAAAGTCGTCGATGACTTTTCCGATGGTGACTGCCTCGTTGTAACAGGGGATAATAACGGCAATCGTTTGCTCGGCCATGAAGGTTCCTTTGGTCGCGTACAATCGAATCGTTTGTTTCGTGGTTAGGATGGGCGCATTGATTCGAGAGTTCAGGTTATTAGATGTGACACGTGCTGTTTTGCTGTTTGCAGCAAGCATCGCTACGGTGACGTATTGTAGTGGTTCCTTCGACCTGTTTCCATCAGTCTTGGCATGTGTTGCGATAATCGCATCATTGGTTAATTTCAATAAGTTTGCGTGCAGGGATTTTGCATTTCCGTCGGTTGTTGGTAGAGCTTGCTGCTTAGTGATTTCCCTTGTATTTTCGCTCGTTCTTGTGCTGGGAGCGCATATTCGTGTGACTGAACCGGTGATTGCCGGCGGGATTTGCGAGAACTATATTGAGCCGTATTCCGCGATTGATTTTGTTGCTTTTTGGGTGATGTCGGCGCTGGTCTTTTGGGTCTTGTCGGTGCTTGTTCAGCTGTCTTGTCGTTGCCGCTGCTGTGTTTTCTGCAATGACTCGCTGCGGACTAATGATGGTGACTCGTCCATTCGACTCCTATCTGTTGCGGTCCGTGCTCTAGTGATATTTCTTTTGTATCTCCCGTTCTTCCTGAGGTATTGTCCCGGCCTGTTTTTTTGGGGATACCTTCTCGTCGTTCGCTCAGATTATGGGGTGGAACCCTTTGAGCAACCATCATCCGGTTGCATTCACCATGATGATGGCTGCTTGTATCAAAATTGCAGGCCTCATGGGGATGAGCCCTTCGGTGGGCGTTGCCTTGCTAACGGTGCTTCAGATGGCCTGTGTTGCCAGCACGTTTGGCTATCTTTCAATTTGGGTGACTTCCCGCTTGGGGGTCTCCTCTCGCTGGTCTTGGCTGCTCGTAGTCTATTTTGGCTTGTCACGGTATTGCGCTCTTTATTCTGTGGCGCTTTGGAAAAACCCGTTGTTTTCCTGCTGTCTTGTCTTGATGGTGACCATGCTTGCCGATGCCGTCACGGGAAAGGATTCCCGGTCGAGCGCGTTGCGTTTGCTCGTTTTTGGTGCCCTAGCGTTGGGCGTTATGCTTCTGCGGAATAACGGTTTGTATATTTGCGCTGCGCTATTCGTGGTGCTTGCGATAGTTGTAGTTTTGGGCCGACTCGGCTGCATTGCCCCGATGAAACCTGCCTCTCGTTTGACCGTATCTCTTGGATTTGCGCTTGTCACATGCTTGGTTATTACGGGGCCCGTGTACTCGGCTCTGGGCGTTGTCCCATCGGAGGATGTTGAGTCAGTGGGTATTCCGCTTGCTCAGATGGCTCGCGTTGCCGCGCTCGATGGCGGAATGTCCGAGTCCGACCGTTCTTATATGAACGAGCTGCTCCCGCTTGATCGTTACAAAGAGGTTTACCGCCCCAGTATTATCGATCCGCTTAAATGGAACGATGACTTTAATTCGGACCATTTAAAGGATGGATTCTGGGCTCATTGGGCCTCGATGCTTTCGCGTAACCCTTCGATATACTTTGAGGCGTGGGAACTGCAGACGTTTGGTTTTTGGGCCCCAAATGTAAAGGGTGCTGACGGTCTGCCTGAAAACTTCCTCATGGGCGTTCCGTATAACCTTGTGGCCGACGCAAAGGCTTCTACGGGAGTTTCATTTCGCAACTTGCTTGCGCCCCTCGGCGATGATGTTGATGTGGCGATTGGACTGAGCGCTTGGTCTATTCCTGGCGCCGTTGTCTTTTGGTTGCTCATATTTTCGACAGCACTGTTGGTGTCTTGTGGTCGCGCAAGGTTTGTTTTGCCGCTTTTGCCATTTTTGTTGTTGTACGGGACGCTCTTTATTGCCAGTCCTATTTGGTACTGGCCTCGTTATATCGTGGCTGCTCAATTTGGTCTTCCTGCCGTGCTTGTGGTGGTCGCTCGCGGCATGCTGTCTGATGGAAGAAGTCCCGAAAACGATGTTGTGGGATAGTTTTCCAGTTTCGCAATGCCGCCTTTCGGTGCTAGGAGCGGGTCTATACTGTTCGTTTGTCAACGATTACGAGTAAAGGAGTTGCATCCGTGTCGGATCAGACAAAGCAACAAGAAACTCGCAGTCTGCCTGCGACGTTTGCTAAGAACGAATTTGAGAAGGATGCGTTTATCCTTCGTCAGCTGGTTACCAAGGATTTTAAGATCAAGTATCGCCGTAGCGTTCTGGGCGTCGCATGGTCGGTGCTCAATCCGTTGCTGATGATGATCGTCATGGCCATCGTGTTCTCGACGATTTTTACCCAGGGCCGCAATGGCTCGATTACGCCCGAGATGTACCCGTTGTATTTGATTGTGGGTAATGTCACCTTTGCCGTCATGTCCGAGTCTACGAACCAGGCTCTGACGTCCATCGTGGGTGCGGCTCCGCTGCTTAAGAAAGTTAAAGTGCACCGTTGGGTTTTCCCGGTGCAGAAGGTGCTCTTCTCGCTGGTCAACTTTGCCTTCTCGCTGGTCGCCGTCGCCATCGTTATGCTGTGGTTCCGCGTTATGCCTTCTTGGCACCTGATTCTGCTGCCGGTTTGCCTGCTGCTGCTTATGTGCTTCTGCATGGGCCTGGGCATGATGCTCTCTGCCCTTACGGTCTTTTTCCGCGATGTCATGCATCTGTGGAGTGTCGTCATTACGGCGTGGACTTACATCACGCCTATTTTCTGGACGACCGACTTCGTTGCGCAAATGCCGCATCTCGTGCGCATTCTGGTCTATGCGAACCCCATGTATAACTACCTGCAGTTTATGCGTGATATCTTCCTGTTCCAGACTACGCCCTCGCTTATGACGTTTGGTATGTGCGTCGCTTGGGCGGTCCTTGCGCTTGTTATTGGCTACACCGTGTTCCATAAGTCCGAGCGCAAATTTATCCTCTACATCTAAGGAGTGCTGTGATGACTGAATCTGTTGTTGATTACAGCGAGCAGCCTCTGGCTGTCGAGGTCGACGACGTCACCATGATTTTCAATATGGCGTCCGAGTCGCTGACCAACCTCAAGGAGTACTTCATCAAGCTTGCCAAGCACGAGCTGTTCTTTGAGGAGTTTAGGGCGCTCAAGCATATCTCGTTTGATATTCATCGTGGCGAAGTCGTGGGCCTGGTCGGCACCAATGGCTCCGGCAAGTCCACGATGCTCAAGATTATCGCTGGCGTGCTTGAGCCTAGCGAGGGCAGCGTTAAGGTGCACGGTAACATCGCGCCGCTGATTGAGCTCGGTGCCGGCTTTGACCCCGAGTTGACCGCCCGCGAGAACATCTATCTGAACGGCGCCCTGCTCGGCTATACCAAGGAGTTCATCGACGCCAACTTTGACGGCATTATCGAGTTCGCTGAGCTGCAGAACTTTGTCGATATGCCGCTTAAGAACTTCTCCTCGGGCATGGTGGCGCGTATCGCCTTTGCAATCGCCACGATTACCGAGCCCGATATTCTGATCGTTGACGAGACGCTGTCCGTCGGTGATGTGTTCTTCCAGCAGAAGTGCGAGGCCCGCATCCAGCACTTTATCCAGAGCGGCGACGTGACGGTTCTGTTCGTTTCGCACTCCATGGAGCAGGTTGAGCGCATTTGCCAGCGTGCCGTTTGGATTGAGAAGGGTGACCTTCGCATGGACGGTCCGGTCGATAAGGTCTGCAAGGCGTACCGTGAGCAGTTCAACTAGGTTATAATTACTTGCGCCTGACAAGCTTGTGCTTGCTTGGGCGTTCGTCTATTTGCTCCATTAGCTCAGTTGGATAGAGCAGGGGACTTCTAATCCCAAGGTCGACGGTTCGAATCCGCCATGGAGCACCATCGTTTATTAAGCCCGGACCGCTTGATGGTCTGGGCTTTTTTGTCTTGTATGCTGCTGGAGCCGAGCGCGAGCAAGCCGCTACTGTTCGTTGGGGTTGGCATTTTACTTTTCGAGACGTTCCCTCAGCAGCTCCAGCGCGTGAGCGTAGCCCCGCAGGCCCTCGCCGGTGATGGTGGCGAAGCAGGCAAGGCGCGCGTAGCTCAGCTGGCGGAAGTCTTCGCGGGTCTCGACGGCGCTGATGTGGACCTCCACAGCCGGGATGGCGACGGCTTTGAGCGCGTCCAGGATGGCCACGCTCGTATGCGTGTAGGCTGCCGGGTTGATGACGATGCCGTCGACCTTCCCATAGGCCTCCTGGATCTTGTCGACGATGCTGCCCTCGTGGTTGGACTGGAAGACTTCGATCTCGTCAAAGCCCTGTGCGGCACCTGCCTCCTGGCAGATCTGGACCAGACGGTCGTAGTTGTCGCTGCCGTAGATGCCCGGCTCGCGAATACCGAGCATGTTGAGGTTGGGGCCGTTGATGACGAGTGCTTTCATGGTTGCTTCCTTTGCGATTGGAAAACCACCACAAAGGTGCCTGTCCCCTTTGTGGTGGTTTTGGTTAGAGAGCGGGTGGGATGGTGTCGAGGAGGGCTTGGGCGGTGTTGGCGGCGCAGTCGCGTGAGTCGATGATGTAGTCGGCCCAAGCGCGGTAGCGCGGCATGCGCTGCTCGGCGAGCTTGTCGACGCCGTCGCGGGCGGTGATGGGGCGTCCCTTATGAGCGAGTTCGTCGAGCTTGCGGTTGAGCATCACGATCTGGCTGTTCTGGTGCAGCAGCGGGTAGTTCTCGTCGCGCGTTACCACGCCGCCGCCGGTGGAGAGCGCCAGGCCGCTGCGCTTGGAGATGTCGGCCAGCGCCGCCGTCTCCTGCTCGCGGAAGGCGGCCTCGCCGCGCTTGACGATAAAGTCGGCACAGGGCATGCCCAGACGCTCCTCGAGGGCGCGATCCAGGTCGATGTGCTCGCGACCCGTGAGCAGGGCGATCTGCTCGCCCACGCGGGTCTTGCCCGAGCCCGGCATGCCGATCAGCGCGATGTTCTGTTCGCGGCGTGACAGGCGCTCCGTTACGTCCAGGATGCGCTCGCGCGGGGTGACTTGGCCGGTGTAGCGCTCGACAGCTTGTGCCGCCTGGGCAACAAGCATGAGCAGGCCACCGATGCAGGGGATGCCGCGGCGCTCGGCCTCGAGCATGAGTCCCGTGCGAGCGGGGTTGTAGACAATGTCGATAACGCCCTCGAGCGCATCGAGCCCTTCGAGTGTGCAAGGCGCGTCGGGGCAGTGGGGGAACATGCCGGCAGGCGTGCAGTTGACGAGCAGGGCGGCGTCGGACTGCTGCGCGATGTTGCTGTAGTTGACTTCGCTCGTGCGACCCACGGGTACGACGATAGCGCCCATGTCTCCCAGCACCATACTTGCCGTGGTGCCGGCGCCGCCGGTGGCACCGAGCACGAGGGCCTTCTTGCCGGCAACCTCAACGCCCAACTCCTCGACCAGGCACCGAAAACCAAAGTAGTCGGTGTTGTCGCCGCGCAGGCGACCGTCAGGTAGGCGTGTGATGGTGTTGACGTTGCCCATGCGCTCGGCCAGGGGACTCAACTCGTCCAGGTAGTCCATGACGGCGCGCTTGTAGGGGATGGTCACGTTGGTGCCCTCCCATTCGTCGCCGGTCATAAAGGCCTGGAGGTCCTCGGGCTCGCGCTCAAAGCGCACGTACTCAAGCCCCGCGAGCTCCTTGTAGATGGTCGGGGTGTAGCTGTGGCCCAGCACACGGCCCAGTACGCCGTAGGGACGGGTTGCGGCGGTATCGGTCATCTAGAGCACCTCCGTGTAGCTGCCAAAGTAGGTGAAGCTCTCGCACACGTCGTCGATGGAATCGAGCAGGTCGTCGAGGGCCTTGCTGCCAAAGGGGCAGTCCAGATCAAAGTAGAACATAAACTCAAAGTCGCGGCCGGGGATGGGGCGGCTCTCGAGCTTGATGAGGTTGATGCTGAGCGCGTAGAAGCGCTCGAGCACGCGATAGAGGGCACCCGGCTCATTGGCCGTGGTGATCATGAGCGAGGTGCGGTTGGCACCGGGATAGACGCGCGGCTCGCGGCTGATGACGACAAAGCGCGTGTAGTTGTTGTCAGAGTCCTGGATATTGGGTTCCAGCACCTCCAGGCCATAGAGTGCCGCGCAGCTACGCGATGCGATGGCGGCAACATCGGTGCGCTCGGAGCTGGCGACCATCTCGGCCGACATGGCGGTGTTGGGGTACTTGGTGGCGTGCAGACCGTGCGCCTCGATAAAGCTAGCGCACTGCGCGATGGCCTGACCGTGGCTGTAGACCTCGCGTATGTCCGCGAGCTTGGTGCCGGGCTTGACGAGCAAGTTGTGGTCGATCTTGAGGCGCAGCGAGCGCACGATATGGAAGTCGAACTGGGCGAGCAGGTCGTAGACGGCGTTGACCGAGCCGGCGGTTGAGTTTTCGATGGGCAGCACGCCAAACTCGCAGAAGCCGTCGCGTACGGCGCGCATGACGCCCTCAAAGGTCTCAAAGAAGGCGATATCCGGCACGTCGAAGAGCTTGCATGCGGCGATCTGGCTGTAGGCGCCTTCGACGCCCTGGCAGGCGACGGTGGCCGTCTGGGGGAAGGGTGTGTCAAAGGCTGCGGCCGTGGCATGGGCCTTTTGCGACACCGTGATGCCCTTGAGCTCGTTGATGTAGCGCTGCTGCTCGGCCTTGCTCATGCTCATGAGGAGGCGGAACAGGGTGATGGTCTGGGCCTCGTAGCGCTCGGGTGCGCGACTGGCGAGGTTGTTGAGTTTGGAGCGCTCGCGGGCGGGGTCGAAGACGGCCTTGCCCATCTCGATTTTTGACTTGGCGACCTCGGTGGCAATGTCCATGCGCTCGACAAAGCTGTTGAGGAGCGTGGTGTCGATGGCATCGATGGTCTGGCGAATATCGGCAAGGTCCATCTAGACCCCTTTCGTGAATGGTTGCCTGGGGTAGTTAATTTGGGACGGGGCTTTTTTAGCTACCCTTTGACTGTCGTCGAATCGATGGGTGCCAAGGCAAATATCAACTGGCATATGGGGGTAGCTAAAAAAGCCCCGTCCCAAATTAACTACCCTTGGGGTGGGTGGACTAAAGCTGGCCTGCGTCCTCGAGGAGGGCGTCCCAAATCGCGAGGGCGGCGGCTGCCTCGGCTACGGGGACAGCGCGCGGGACGATGCAGGGATCGTGACGGCCGTGGACCGAGAGCTCGGCATTTTCCATGGCGTCCATGTCTACGGTCTGCTGCTCGCGGCCAATTGAGGGCGTCGGCTTTACGGCCATGCGCCACATGACGGGCGCGCCGGTCGAAATACCGCCCAGGATGCCGCCGGCGTTATTGGACTCGACTTCGATCTCGCCGGTCTCGGCATCGATGCGATACGGATCGTTGTTCTCGCTGCCGCGCATGGCGGCCACGGCAAAGCCCATGCCAAACTCCACGCCCTTTACGGCGGGAATGCCAAACGCGATTTGCGCGATGCGGTTCTCGATGCCGTCGAACATGGGGTCGCCGATGCCCGTGGGAAGCCCGTAAATGCCGCACTCCACGATGCCGCCGATGCTGTCGAGTTCATCGCGCGCGGCCAGAATCTCCTCGCGCATGCGGCCGGCTGCGGCGGCGTCAATGCACGGCAGGTCGTTCGTAAGGATCGCCTTGCGGTCGGCCTCTCGATAGACCATATCGTCCATCGGCAGGTCGGAGATGCCGCCGATCTGCGCGGCGTGCGCCATGACCTGAATGCCGCGGGCCTCGAGTGCCTGTAGCGCAATGCCGCCGGCGATGCATAAGGGTGCCGTTAGGCGGCCGGAAAAATGCCCGCCACCAGCAACATCGTGCATGTTGTGATACTTCACGCGCGCGGGGAAGTCCGCATGTCCGGGACGGGGCTTGCAGCGCAGCTCGGAGTAATCATTGGAGCGCGTGTTGGTGTTCTCGATAATCGCGGCAATGGGCGCGCCGGTGGTATGTCCATCGACCACGCCGGCAATGATATGCGCGGCGTCGGCCTCGTGGCGCTTGGTTGCGGTCTCGTCGCGACCGGGGGCACGACGGTCCAAAAAGGCCTGCAGCTGCTCCTGGTCAACGGCAATACCGGCAGGAATGCCGTCGAGTGAGCAGGCGGTAGCGGGGGAGTGCGACTGGCCAAAGATACTCAGATGCAAGACGTTGCCAAAGGTCGAGGACATGCTATTCCTCCTCGAGCGTGACCTTGCCGCCCAGCAGGCGGTAGTGGTCAAAGAAATCGGGATAGGACTTGTTGACGGCCTCGGCGCCGTGGATCACAACTTCGCCAGTGGCGCGGCTCGCAGCGATGGCAGCCATCATGGCGATGCGGTGGTCGTTGTGCGAATCGACCTCGCCGCCGGTGAAGGCATCGACACCCTTGATGATGAGGTCGTCACCGGCGATGCGCACCTGTGCGCCCAGCGCGGTGAGCTCGCGGGTGGTGGTGACCAGACGGTCAGATTCCTTGATGCGCAGGCGCGCACAGTCACGGATGAACGTGCGGCCCTGAGCCAGCGAGGCCACGGCCGAGATAACGGGTACCAGGTCGGGAATGTCGTGGGCGCTCATCTCAAAGCCGGCGAGCTTGTCGGACTGCACGGTGGCGGCGTTGGTGGAGCGCACGATGCGGGCGCCAAAGCGCGAAAGCGCGGCAAGCACGTTGCGGTCGCCCTGCGCGGAGCTCAGCGACACGCCCTCCACGGTGATGGGGTCGGTGCCGATGGCGCCAGCGCACAACCAAAAGGCGGCGTTGGACCAGTCGCCCTCGACGGCCACGCTGCCGGGCGTGCGGTACGAGCCACTGCTCACGCGGAAGTTCGTGACCTCGGGCTGACCGTCCTTGGCGGGAATGCGCTCGACGTTGACCTCAACGCCAAAGGCCTTCATGGCCTGGATTGTTAGGTTGATGTAGGGGCGGCTCTCAATGAGGCCGGTCACCTGCACACAGGAGGGCTGGGCGAGCAACGGGGCCGCCAGCAGCAGGCCCGAGATATACTGCGAGCTCACGTTGCCCGGCAGCACAAAGGTGCCCGGGCGCATGCGGCCGCTTGTCTTGAGCGGAAAACCGCCCAGACCCTGCAGGTCGCAGCCGGCGGCGATGATCTCGTCCGAGAGCGGGGACAGCGGGCGGGCGCCCAAGCGTCCCTGACCCACAAAAGTTGCTTCTGCGCCCAGCGCGCAGGCGACGGGCAACATAAAGCGGAGCGTGGAGCCGCTTTCGCCGCAGTCAAGCGTTCCGCCGGCAAGTGCCTTGAGCAGGCCAAACTCAATGCTCTTCATAGTGGGGTGGACCTGGAAGCCGTCCTCGACGGTCTCGATGCGAGCACCCAGGGCCGTAAGGCAGCGCACCGTGGCCTCGATGTCGGCGCAGGTGGTGTTGCAGGTAACGTGCGTCTCGCCGTTGGCAAGCGCAGCGCAGATGATGAGGCGATGCGCCATCGACTTGGACGCGATCGCGGGAACGGTGCCCTTGAGCGGGGAGGGGGTGATGCGGGCTAGCATGCGGATGCGTCTCCCTTCTGGCCGAGGCCCTCGGCAATGAGTTCGTGGAAAGTGGAAAGCGGCGTGCGGTCGATGTAGCAGCGGCCAATGCCGTGCGGAATCACCAGGTCGATGGTGTCGCCCGCGCGCTTCTTGTCGTGGAGCGCCTCGGCAAAGACGGCATCGGCATCTAGGTCGCAGCGGGTCTTGAGGCCATGGCGGGCGCAGAGCTCCTCAATACGACCGGGCAGTGCAGCATCGCAAACGCCGTGCAGGGCCGCGGCGCGCGTGATAATGCCCATGCCGATCGACACGCAGTTGCCGTGTCCGAGCTCAAAGTGCTCGCAAGCCTCGACGGCGTGTCCGGCGCTGTGTCCAAAGTTGAGGAGCTTGCGCTGGTTGGTTTCGCGCTCGTCGGCGACGACCACGGCGCGCTTGATGTCAATATTGCGGGCGATGATGAGCGCTACGCGGGCTACATCGCGGTTGAGCAGCTCCAGCGTGAGCGGGGTCTTCTCCAGCTCGGCGAAAAGCTCTGGGTCGGCGATCACGGCGTGCTTGACGACCTCGCCGCAGCCGTCGGCGAACTGCTCGGGCGTAAGGGTGGCCAGGCACCCCACGTCGGCGATAACCACATTCGGCTGCCAAAAGGCGCCGGCCAGGTTCTTGCCGGCAGCCAGGTCGATGGCGGTCTTGCCGCCCACCGACGAATCCACCATTGCGAGCAGACTCGTGGGGATCTGCACAAACTTGCAGCCACGCATGTAGGTGGCGGCCACAAAGCCCGCCACGTCGCCCACGACGCCGCCGCCGAGTGCCACGATCACGTCGGAGCGCGAAAGCTCGTGCTCGGCCACAAACTCCAAAATGGCAACATAGGTCTCGGCGCGCTTATGGGCCTCGCCGGCCTCGAAGGTGCAGATGCTCACCTCGTAGCCTGATGCCTCCAGACTCTGCTTGACGGGCATCTGGTAGAGCGGACCCACGTTGGTGTCCGTCACGATGACGGCCTTGGTGCCGCCGGCAGTGGCGCGCACAAGCGGTCCCGCCTGCTCCAGCAAAAACGTGCCAACATGCACCTGGTAGGGGCGTGCGGTGTCGATATCGATGGTAATCGCCATAAGCTTCGGTCCTTTCGACCTGGCGTGATAGGTGGTCTAGTGGGAGGCCTCGTCGTCGAGCGCGCGCTTAATGCGGTCGCCCTCGGCAAGGAGATTCTCCAGATAGCGCTGGTCGCGGTCCTTGAGCGCACGGCTGTAGGCGCCAAGCGACTCGATCAGATGGTCAATCTCGAAGGCGAGCGCATCGGCGTCGTCGATCATAAGCTCGGACCACATCTGAGGATTGAGGTGCGCCACACGGGTGAGATCGCGGTAGCTACCGGCCGAAAAGCCGTGGTGGACCTGGGCAGTGGGGCTCTTGACGTAGGCGTTGGATACCACGTGCGCAAGCTGGCTCGTGAAGGCGATGACGCGGTCGTGCTCGGCGGCGCTGGTCACGCTGAACTTGCCAAAGCCCAAGGGGCGCACCATCTCGCGCACCTGGCCCAAAAGCTCCAGCTTAAGTGCGTCGTCCACCGCGGGCGGCACGAGCACGAGCGGCGCGCCCTGGAACAGGTCGGCGCGGGAGTGCGCATAGCCCGAGTACTGCGTGCCCGCCATGGGGTGCGCGCCCACAAAGTAAAAGCCGTGCTCGCGGGCAAGCTCAAAGGCGCGCTCGCACACGATGCCCTTGACGCCCACCGTGTCGATCACCACGGGACCCATGATGGCGTCGGTGTCGGTGGCGTCGGCGAGCGCCTTGGCGTGCGTCTCGAGCCACTCGATGCATGCCTCGGGGTAGCAAGCCAGGACGATGATGTCGCACTCGCCGAGTGTCTTGTCGTTGAGCTCTCCGGCGACAGTGCCCATGCTAGCGGCCGTCATGACATCGTCATCGGGGTCCCAGGCCAGCACGCGGACGCCCGCCTGCGCATAGCCGCGGGCAAAGCTGCCGCCGATGAGGCCCCGGCCCCCGATGCCCGCGCATTTGGGGCCGCCCTGGTTAACGCGTGCGTTTCTCACCGTACCCATGGGCTACTCCATGGTCTCTTGGCAGACAACCTCGCGGATGGCTCGGATGCGGCGCATGGTGTCGTCGAACTGATCGGGGGTGAGGGCCTGGGCGCCGTCGGACCAGGCGCGGCTCGGCTCGTCGTGGACCTCGATTTCCAGGCCGTTGGCACCGCAGGCGGTCGCGGCGAGCGCCATGGGCTCGACGTAGCGGGTGTAGCCGGTGGCGGGGCTGGGGTCGGCAACGACGGGCAGGTGCGACAGGTGGTGCAGCACCGGCACGGCGTTGAGGTCGAAGGTGTTACGGGTGCGGGTCTCGAAGGTGCGGATGCCGCGCTCGCACAGGATGACGTTGTCGTTGCCCTCGCTCATGATGTACTCGGCGGCCATAAGCAGCTCGTCGATCGTGCCGGACATACCGCGCTTGAGCAGAATCGGGGTTTGGGTCTTGCCGACCTCCTTGAGCAGGGGGAAGTTCTGGGCGTTGCGGGCGCCGATCTGCATGACGTCGATCTTCTTGTCCAAGAAGACCTGCACGTCGCGTGGGTCCATGATCTCGGTGACGATCGGCATGTCGAGCTCAGCAGACGCCTCGCACAGCAGGTCGAGGCCGGCGGGGCCCATGCCCTGGTAGGCGTAGGGGGAGGTGCGGGGCTTGTAGGCACCGCCGCGCAGCATCGTGGCGCCGGCGGCCTTTACGCGGCGTGCGATGCGGATGAGGTTCTCGCCCTCGACGGAGCACGGGCCGGCGATGACCTGGAACTGATCGCCGCCGATCTTGACGCCGTGGCCGCAGTCGATGACAGAGTCCTCGGGGTGGAACTTGCGGTTGGCGCGCTTGAACGGCTCGGAGACGCGCTGCACGCGCTCGACGACGTCCATGGACTCGAGCAGGAACGGGTCGATCTTGGTCGTATCGCCCACCAGTCCGATAATCGTCTCGTTCTCGCCGCGCGAGACATCGGTCTTCAGGCCCTTTTTCTCAATCCAGCTGACGATATGGCCGACGGCCTCGTCGCTGGCGCTCTGCTTTAAAATTGCAATCATGGTGTGCCTCTCACCTCGATGGATAACTTTTGCAAAAACGGCCCGCAATGCGAGCCGTGTATATATGGTGCATGAGAGTTTATACTATCTGACTCGCTTTTGCCTTCTAAAGTGGGCCGTTGCACCGCGTCTTCCTCGGAATTGCAAAGCTTTTTCTTTTATTTTGATAGCCCGTGGTGCACTTGGGTATAATGCCAAACGTTGGCCCTATTAGCTCAGGGGATTAGAGCGTCTGCCTCCGGAGCAGAAGGCCGTTGGTTCGAATCCAACATGGGGCACCATCGAACGTAAGACCGTCCGAACCTCGCATGGTCCGGGCGGTTTTTCTTATACCGACGCGACGTGATGGGACGTGGTATGGCAGCAACGGATATCGAGCGCGGACTCTCAACCGCCGAGGTCGAGGAGCGCATCGCCGCCGGTAAGATCAACCGCAACATGGAGCTCAAGACCAAGTCGGTCAAAGAGCTCATCATCGAGAACCTCTGCACGCTGTTCAATTTGATCAACGTGATCTTGGCGTTCCTGGTCATTTTGACCGGTTCGTTTAAGAACCTGACGTTCCTGTTTGTGGTGTTCCTCAATACCGCTATTGGCGTCATTCAATCCATGCGGTCCAAGAAGATGGTCGATAAGCTCACGCTGCTGACCTCCAAGAAGGCCATTGCGGTGCGCGACGGCGCCGAGGTGGAGCTCGACCTGGACCAGATCGTGCTCGACGACATCATCCGCCTGGGGCGCGGCGACCAGATTCCCGCTGACGCCGTGGTGGTTTCGGGCGAGGCGCTCGTGAACGAGAGCCTGCTGACGGGCGAGAGCGATCTCATCAAAAAGCAGCCCGGTTCCGAGCTCATGAGCGGCAGCTTTATCGACTCGGGCCTGCTGCGCGCCCGCGTGATCCATGTCGGCGCCGACAACTACGTGGCTAAGATCAATAACGAGGCCAAATACGTCAAAAAGGTTAATTCCAGGATCATGAACGCGCTTAACGCCATCGTGCGCTTTGCGAGCATCATTATGATCCCGCTCGGTTTGGCGTTGTTTGCCTCGAGTGTGAGCGAGCTGTGGGATGCCGCGGGAACCCCGGGTGATAGCGCGCTTTCGTGGTGCTTCTCCGAGTTGTTGGCTGGTCATGTGCCTTCGTCGGCGCTGCTGTCCACGGTGGGCGCCCTGCTGGGCATGATCCCCCAAGGCCTGGTACTGCTGACCTCGTCGGTGCTCGCCATCGCCACGGTGCGCCTGGCCCGCCGCAAGGTGCTGGCACAGCAGCTTTACTGCATCGAGACGCTCGCTCGCGTCGACGTGCTGTGCCTGGACAAGACGGGCACCATCACGTCGGGCCGCATGGAGGTCGAGGGCACGTATCCGCTGCCGGTTGAGGGCGTGAGCCTAGGCGCCGGCTCGGATGAGGCAGCTGTTCCCGTCGATACCACGGTGCTCGATTTTGCGCTGGCTAACGTGGCGCGTGCGACTTCGGCCGATGCCAACGAGACCTGCCAGGCGCTGCTCAACTATTACGCCGATCGTCCGGTCGAGGTGTCTGAGCCGCTGTCGGTCATTCCGTTCTCGTCGTCTAAAAAATGGAGTGGCGCTTCGTTTGCGCAGGGTTCCTATGTGATGGGCGCCGCGCAGTTTGTGCTCTCTGATCGTGTGTTTTCGCAGGTCGAGAACCGTGTCGCCGAGCTTGCCGATACCTGCCGCGTGCTCGTGGTGGCGCGCGTGGACGGCTTTACGCCCGATGGCGATATGGTGGGCGAGGCTGAGCCCGTGGGCTTTGTGACCATCCGCGACGAGATTCGTGCCTCGGCGCCCGAGACCATCGGCTACTTTAACGAGCAGGGCGTGACGCTCAACGTGATCAGCGGCGACGACCCGCGTACGGTGTCGTCGATCGCACGCGTGGTGGGCGTGCCGGGGGCGGACGCTTATGTGGACGCCACGACGCTCGATACGCCGGCCAAGCTCGATGCCGCAGTGGACCGCTACCATGTCTTTGGTCGTGTGACCCCGCAGCAGAAGCGCGAGCTCGTGCAGGCGTTCAAGCGCCGCGAGCACACCGTGGCCATGACGGGCGACGGCGTCAACGACGTGCTGGCGCTCAAGGAGGCCGACTGCTCCGTAGCCATGGCGGCCGGCTCCGATGCCGCGCGTAACGTGGCCGAGATCGTACTCGTCGACAACGACTTTGCCTCGATGCCCGCCGTGGTGGCCGAGGGCCGTCGCTCCATTAACAACCTGCAGCGTTCGGCGTCGCTGTTCCTGACCAAGACGCTGTTCTCGATGGGCCTGGCGGCGCTGTGCATCGCACTGCCGCCGTACCCCTTCGAGCCAATCCAGATGACGCTCATCAACTTCTTCTGCATCGGCGCGCCGGCCTTTGTGTTGGGCCTTGAGCCCAACAATGCTCGCGTGAAGGGTGCGTTTTTGACGAACGTACTCAAGCGTGCGCTGCCGGCGTCGATTGCGGTCATTTTGGCTGCGGCGCTCGATATCTTTGTGGCGCGCGTGTTTGGCTTTAGCCAGCTCACGCTGTCTACGATGTGCCTGCTTACGTCGTGCGCGGCGAGCGTCAGCCTGATCTGGCGCATCTCGCAGCCTCTCACGCCCTTACGTGTGGTGCTCTTTGTGTTTGTAGTCGCCGGCATCTTGGTGGGCGTTATCGGATTCCCGGAGCTGCTCTCTATTGCCAACCTGTCGATGGGCCAGATGGTTATCTTGGCTGTCATCGTGGTCTTTACCTGCTCGGTGTTCTTTAAGCTCGCCACGATGATGGATTCGCTCAAGCCGCGTCGTCGTCATGCCGCAACTGGTTTTGGCCGCGGTGTGCGCGTCCGCCTGGGTCGCGGTGGCGGCAAGGTGAGCTCGACGGGTTCGACGGCCGAGCGTTTTGCCAAGCGCGTCGCCGCCGACATGGCGCAGCGCCGCGAAGATCGCACCGCTCGCGAGGCCGAGGCCCGCTCACTCGAGGGCGTGGCCCAGGCCCAGCCCAAGAAAAAGAAGGGCACCGGAGCCAATCGCTCTCGCGTGACCAAGTCCGCCCAAGGCATCAAAGTCTCGATGCCAAGCAAAAAGAAGAAGTAACTACGCGCCCTGCCGATGTTGAATTGGTGCCTTGCTCCTGTGGGGCCGTGGCGATGTTATGCTCTAACCTCGATTGTTTGAATTGCTTCGAAAAGAGGATGCCGTGATCTGCCCGCATTGCCTTAAGACTATCGAGGACGGCGCCTCGTTCTGCCCCTACTGCAACGCCTATGTGGGTCCGGGCGATGGTCCCGAGCACACCGAGTTCGTGTTCTGTGAGGGCTGCGGTGCCCGTCTTTCTCCGCATGATCGTACGTGCCCCAAATGCGGACGCCCCGCTCCGGGTATCCTCTCCGAGGACGCGGCCGCATCCGACCTGGCAGCGGGCCGCACGGCGGGCTTTCCGCGCCTAACGCAAGAGCAGATCGATACCGAGGTGCCGCATGCGCCAGCCTCTGCCGCTGCGGTGCTTTCGGACGCCGCCGATCCTAACGAGACCTGCGTGCTGCCGGCTTTCGATAAGGATTTCGGTATCCCCAAGGTCGATATTCCCACGCCCGTTTCCCTGCATGACGATGCTCAAAAAACCAAGCGCAAGGTGCACCCCGACGAGGACGCCTATCACAAGCACAAGCGTCATATCCCCAAGCCGCTCATCGTCATCGCGGTCCTTGCCGTCCTTTGCGGCGGTGCCTATTGGTTCGTGACGGCCGATCCCATGGGTGTCATGCCTGGCTTCTATGACCAGTTTGGCCAAGCTGCACAGACCACCTTCCCCACGCGCCAAAAGGGCGAGGCGACTGAGGACGATACCAAGCAGGACGATTCTGCCGAGGTGGTCCAGGAAGAAACCGTGCTCACCGATGATCAGCTCTATACCAGGCTCGACGGTCTGTATCAGACCATCGTGTCCTACGGTGACGAGGACCAGATCGGCGAGGTCATCGATTCTTTTAACAACGGCTATCTTCGAACGCCACTGTCCACCCGTCAGGAGCTGTCGCAGAGTGCCTACGCCCTGCGCGACCAGATCAAAAAGACGCAAGATGAGCTTAACAACCTTAAGTATCAGGACGATACGGTCTATGCGGATGACATCGCCCACTTAAAGCAGCTTGCCGAGTGGATGTACGAGCGTGTCGACGTGATCTGTCAGAGCTGGGACATCTCGCTGGCCATTCCCGATGGTGAGTCGATGAGTTCCCACCAAAGCGATATCCTGGCGCCCATCGCACAGGGCGGCAACAGCGCGCTGAACCAGTACGACGCCAATGTGGGCTCCTGGAAGCCGCAGCAGCGTTCCCAAAATTAGTTCGCCATAGTCGGCATAACCTACGTGCGCAATTGATGTAAGCGTATGCTTATTGCTACAATTCGTACAAATATGCTTTAAACGCACGAGGAAGGAACCACATGTTTGGTTTTAAGAAAGAGCTCTACACACCCGAGTATCAGCTTGCCGGCGACGAGTGCGCCGTTATCGAGACGTCGAAGGGTACCATCAAGGTCAAGTTTGACGGCGAGGGCGCTCCCATTCATGTCGCGAACTTCTGCGAGCTTTCCACGATGGGCTTCTATGATGGCCTTAAGTTCCATCGCTATGTGCCCGGTTTTGTCATCCAGGGCGGCGACCCCAATACCCGCGATATGTCCGGCGCCGACGTCGCCGCTGGTCTTGAGGGCCCCGACGGCATGCCCGGTACCGGTGGCCCCGGCTACTGCATCAAGGGCGAGTTTGCCACCAATCCGCGCAACAGCCATGTCGATGGTGCCCTTGCCATGGCACGCTCCATGGACCCCGATTCCGCGGGTTCGCAGTTCTACTTCTGCCTGGGCGCCCAGCATAACCTCGATTCCGGTTACACCGTCTTTGGTACCACGGTCGAGGGTCTCGATGTGATTTCGCAGCTGCGTGCCGGCGACGAGATCGTCCATGTCGAGATCGTTCACGAGTAAAGGGGACTTCCTTGAATAGCCAGCTGATCCAACAGGGCCGCGCCGCTTACCGCGCGGGTGATTTTTCCGCTGCAGCCCAGATGCTTGGGGCGGCAAAGACTCCCGATGAGATTATGGGCGAGGCCGATCACCTTCGTGGCAACGCCTTGATGCACCTGGGCATGTATGCCGAGGCCGCCGAGGCTTATGCTACCGCCCTCAACGACGGCACCTACGGCAAGCGCGGCGCGCTGCTCACCAACCGCGGCAAGGCGCTCGCCGCCGTGGGCGACTACACGACGGCCGCCCAGGCGTTCTCTGCTGCTACGCAGGATGCTTCCTATGCCACGCCGTTCAAGGCCTATCTGGGCCTGGGCAATGCGCTGTTCCAGTCGGGCGATTATGCCAACGCGGGTACTGCCTTCCGTCAGGCTGCCATCGACGGCGCCAATCCGGCTCCTGCCGCCGCACTGGGCGAGCTTGGTCGTTGCTTCATTAAGCTCGGCCGTCCGGCGGATGCCGTGGAGACCTACCGCACGGCTATCGACTTTGCCGGCCCCCGCGACGACACGCGTGCGCTCAACGCCGGCATGGGTCAGGCACTTTCTGCCGCCGGCCGCCCCTCCGACGCACTCGACGCCTTTAACGCCGCTACTGCCGATGGCATCTACCAGCTCACCTCCGAGCAGGCCGATGAGCTTGCCCGCGTGCACGATTCGCTTGCCGCGCTGTCTGCCCAGACGGCTATGGCCACGGCTCCGGCGCCCGCGATGGACGCTCCTGCCGTCGATCCGCTCGATCCTACGGGCGCGACCGGTCAGTTTATGCCCGATCCCTCGGACACCGGCTTCTTTACGCTGTCCGAGTCCGAGATGGTCCAGCAGGACCGTCAGGATCGTAAGCAGGCCAAGGTCCGTCGTCGCCATCGCCACACGGGTCTCAAAGTCTTCATCGTGCTGCTTCTGCTCATTTTGATCGCCGCGGGCGGTCTGGGCTTTGCCTACACGCGCGGCTTTGGCTTCCCCTCGCAGGAGTCGGTTATCACCGATCTGTTCCAGGCTGCCGGCGACGGTGACACCGCAAAGGCCGAGTCTTGCCTGGCCTCGAGCCTGTCCGAGGACGCCAAATCGATGATCATCTCCTCGATTCCGCAGGGCGCCACCGTGTCCGTCGAGGGCATGGATCAGTCCATGACCGAGACGACCGCCAAGGTTAAGGCATCGCTGTCCAAGGGCGGCGAGCAGGAGTACACCGTCAAATTCGTGCGCTCTGACAACCATATCGGCTGGGCCGTTTCCTCGCTCGATATGGATTTCTCGGCTGCTGACAACCAGTAGTGACCTTATGGGATTTAGCTTTGCCCGGCGCTTCACCGCAAGTGAGGTGCCGGGCTTGCGCTAGTATCATGAACTAGTAGTTTTCCAGCAATCATCCAACACATCAGGAGTTGCGTTGTTTTCTTTGATGGATATGTTCTTCGGTAGCTATGCGGGCGATCTCGCCATCGACCTCGGCACCGCAAATACGCTTGTCTCCGTGCGCGGCAAGGGCATCGTCATCCGCGAGCCCTCTGTTGTCGCCATCGATAAGAACGACGAGCGCATCCTGGCGGTCGGTATCGAGGCAAAGCGCATGCTCGGCCGTACGCCCGGCAACATCGTGGCCGTTCGTCCCCTGAAGGACGGCGTCATCGCCGACTTCGATGTTACCGAGGCTATGCTTCGCTATTTTATCGACAAGGCGTCCGAGAAGCGCTATCCGTGGACCCCGCGTCCGCGCGTTGTCGTCTGCGTTCCCTCCGGCGTCACGTCGGTCGAGAAGCGTGCTGTCTTTGAGGCCACGATCCAGGCTGGCGCTCGCCAGGCCTACCTGATCGAGGAGCCCATGGCTGCCGCTATCGGCGCCGATCTGCCCGTCGAGGAACCCACCGGCTCCATGGTCATCGACATCGGTGGCGGTACCACCGAGGTTGCCGTTATCGCTATGGGTGGCATCGTCGTCTCGCAGTCCATCCGTATTGCCGGCGACGAGTTCGATCAGGCCATCCTCACGCACGTTCGTGATGCCTACAACTTGGCCATCGGCGAGCGTACGGCAGAGGACATCAAGATCAAGGTCGGCTCCGCCGTGCCGCTCAAGGACGAGCTCGACGTCGAGGTCAACGGCCGCGACGTGATTACCGGTCTGCCCAAGACCGTGCGCATCGAGAGCGAGGAGATTCGTCGCGCGCTCAACAAGCCGCTCGACGAGATGGCTAAGGCCGTCAAGGACGCACTCGATGCCACGCCGCCCGATCTTGCCTCGGACCTTATGTACTATGGCATATTGCTGACCGGTGGCGGCGCGCTGCTGCGCGGTCTCGACGTGCGCCTGCGCGATGAGACCGGCGTTTCGGTCAACGTCAGCCCCACGGCGCTCGATAACGTCGTTAACGGCTGTGCCCGCGTGCTCGAGGCCAATGCGTTTGATGGCGGCTTCGTCCAGACCAATGCTTAATTTCCAAAAGGTGGATTCCATTTGGCACGATCTTCGGGTTTCTCCACAAATCTGAATACCAAGCGACAATCAACGGGTATGCGCCCGTTGATTGTTTTCAGCCTGATTTCGGTGTTGCTGCTCACGTTTTACATCCGCGAGGGCGAGGCAGGACCGATTCATGCCGTGCGTTCGGGCGTAACGACGATTACCTCGCCGGTGCGCTTTGTGGGTTCGGCTGTGGCGGCTCCCTTCAATGCGATCGGCAACGTGTTCTCTAACCTTACGGCGTCGCAGGACACGCTTGATGAGCTTAAGAAGCAAAACGAGGAACTGACCTCTAAGGTTGCTGAGCTCTCCGAGGCTCAAAAGACCGCTGAGCGTCTGGAGGGGCTGGTCGGCCTGCAGTCGACCTACAACCTTAAATCGACCGCAGCTCGTATCGTCGGTGCCTCGGGCGATGCCTGGACCTCGACCGTCACGATCGATAAGGGTTCTGCCGACGGGCTTACCATCAACATGCCCGTAACGAGTTCGGCCGGTGTTATCGGCCAGATTATCGAGGTATCGGCCAAGACCTCTACCGTGCGCCTGATTGGCGACGAGAACTCGGGCGTGTCCGCCATGGTGCAGGACACGCGCGCCCAGGGCATGCTGCAGGGTCAGGCTGACGGCACGCTGCGTCTTGAGTACGTGAGCGTCGACTCCGATGTTAAGGTTGGCGACATCATCGTGACCTCGGGCATTGGCGGTGTGTTCCCCAAGGGTCTACCGCTCGGCACCGTCTCGTCGGTTGAGAAATCGGCAAACGACGTGTACTACACCATTGTGGTGCGCGCTCAGACCACGGCCGAGAACAACGAGGAAGTGCTGGTCATCACCTCGCTGACCGACGAACAGTCGGCCTCGGATGAGGACGTGAGCACGGCCAACAGCACGCCGCAGGGAACGTCGCGCGATGCTGCGACCAAGACGAAGGACGAGAGCTCGGATGACAGTTCCGACACGTCCGAGACGACCGATTCCGGCTCGAGCGAATAGGGGGCATGTCCATGGATCTACACGAGCAGGGGATGAGCTCCCGCACGTTTGTAATCGCCGCCATCGTGTGCGTGCTGCTGCAGGCAGGCCTGGCACCGCAGATCTCCATTGCGGGCGGTCGCGTCAACTTCATGATTATCCTGGTGTGCCTAAGCGTGTTCTCGGGCGACCCGACCCGTGCCGTCGTGTGCGGTTTTTGCAGCGGCTTGTTCTATGACCTGTCCGCTGCCGTGCCGGTGGGCGTTATGTCGCTCCTGCTGACCGTGGGTTCTTTTGCCCTGGTGCACAGCGCCGTCGGTCAGACGGGCGGTACCCCGAGTGCGCGCGGCGTCACTGTGGGCGCCTTTGCGCTCGTCATTAATGTGATTTACAGCATCATCTTGCTGTTTATGGGTTTGGAGACGAGCTTTGTCGTGGCGATCTTCGGCCATGCGCTGCCGTCCTCGATCCTGACGGGTCTGGTTGCCATTCCGTTTTTGATGTCCGGCGTCGTGCCGCAGTCCGGCTATGGATTCTCCGCACGTGGCGGACGCCAGACGGGTATGCGCTTTAAGCCCAAGACCCGCAAGCTCAAATAGGGGAGGCCCGTAGATGTCTTCCCAGTTGACGGTTATTATCGCTGGTATCGTGCTGGTTGTGGCCATCGTGGTCGCGCTGGTCATCATGCGTCGTGGCGATTCCCGTTTTACCTACGATACGCAGCATGGAACGGCCCCACGCGCCACCGAGGGCGAGGGCAATACCGCGGCGACCGCCTTTAAGGGCCGCTTTTCCATCCTCACCACGGGTGTGGGCGCGATGTTTGCGGCGCTCGCCGTCAAGCTGTGGGGCATGCAGATGGTCTCGTCGGACTATTACGAGAAGCAGGCTAATAGCAATCAGACTCGCACCGTTACCACTCCCGCTGTACGCGGCCGCATCCTCGACCGCAATGGCGTGGCGCTTGTCCAGAACCGTCCCTCACTTGCTGTCGTGGCCTACCGCGACCTTGCCGAGGATGAGGTTCTGGTTCGCCATCTTGCCAACGTGCTTGGAATGCCTTACGTGGCGGTCCTTCGCAATATTCAGGACAATACAGAGGGCGCTCAGAGCCTGCATACCATCGCGACGGACGTCCGTCGCTCCACGGTTGCCTATATCAAGGAACACGCCGGCGAGTTCCCGGGCGTCAAGATTGCCGAGCGTACCGAGCGCCAGTATCCATATGGCGAGACGGCATGCCATATCTTGGGCTATACCGGCACCATTACCTCCGAGCAGCTCGAGGCCCAGAATAAGAAAACCTCTGGCGATGATGATGCTTCTGCTGGCAAGATTACGTACCAGTCGGGCGATATCGTGGGCCAGGCGGGCGTTGAGAGCTACTACGAAAACCTGCTGCAGGGTATTCGTGGCGAGCAGACCGTCAAGGTCGATGCCTCGGGCAATGTGACCGGTCAGGCCGGTGCCGTGCCTGCGAAGGCCGGCTCCGACATTAAGCTCACGCTCGACCTTAAGATCCAGCAGGCCTGCGAGACGGCGCTGGCGAGCGCTATCGAGCTTGCCAAGACCACTGGCTACAGCAATGCCGGCAACGGCGCTGTGGTGTGTCTCGATCCCAACAATGGCGAGATCCTGGGCATGGCGAGCGAGCCCAAGTTCGATCCGTCCGTCTTTATCGGCGGCGTCTCAAATGACGTGTGGACCGAGCTCAATGATGACAAGGGTTCGCACCCGCTGCTCAACCGCGCCATTAGCGGACAGTACATGTCGGCCTCGACCATCAAGCCGCTCTCGGCACTGGCCGGTCTTGAGTTTGGAACCTACACTTCAACGCAGACAACCAACTGCACGGGTTATTGGACGGGTCTGGGCAAGGCTTGGGGCAAGCGCTGCTGGCTGACGTCTGGCCACGGCACCATGACGCTGCAGTCGGGTATCGCCAACTCGTGCGACCCCGTCTTCTACGACATGGGTAAGGCGTTCTTTTATGACGAGCAACATCCCGAGGGCCTGCAGGAGGTCTTTCGTCGCTGGGGCCTAGGCAAGACCTGCGGTATCGATCTGCCGAGTGAGGGCGCGGGTCGTATTCCCGATGCCGAGTGGAAAGAGTCATACTTCACCGACGCCTCTGCCGAGGACCGCAAGTGGAATGCCGGCGATATGACCAACATTGCTATCGGCCAGGGCGACATCCTGGTGACGCCCCTGCAGATGGCGTGCGCCTATATGGGTCTTGCCAACGGCGGCAAACAGTACGTGCCTCACGTATTTTTGTCTGCCGTGTCGCGCGATGGCGACGGCGATGCCTATAAGTACAATGGCAAGGGCAAGAAGAAGCGCCTGGAGGCCAAGATCAACAGCGATTCGGATTTGGCTCTTGTTCGCAACGGCATGCACGACGTGATTTACACGGCATCGACGTCCCTGGCGGCGCACTTTGGCACCCTGACGCCGCAGGTATACGGCAAGTCGGGCACGGGCGAGAAAAGTGGCGAGGACGAATACGCGTGGTTCTGCGCCTATGCACCGGCCGATGATCCCAAGTATGTCATCGCTACCGTCCTGGAGCAGGGCGGCGGTGGCTCAGATACCGCGATGCATGTCGTGCGCGACGTGCTCGGCGTGATTTATGACGAGCCCGATACCTCTTCGGCCTCGGGCGATTCTTCGGTTCGATAGGAGGTTGCGATGGATTTTTCTCCGGCGGATCTGTTCCGTTCAACCAAGACCGGTTCTCGCAGCAGCCTGGACCGTGTCAACAAACAACTTTCGGCCTCGCGCGGCACGTTTCGCCAAAAGGTGCATATCGGTGTGCTCGTGGCTACTGTGGCGCTCGTCGCCTACGGTGCCATCATTATCTGGTCGGCTTCGCAGTTTAAGGCCGATGCCTCGTTCTCACGCCATCTGCTGGGAATTGGCATCGGGGCGGTGCTGGCGGTGCTCGTCTGGCGTACCGACCTGCGCGGTATTTCCAATTTCTCGACGGCGTTGCTCGTCATCGACCTGATCGTGATCTTCTCGCCCAAGATTCCGGGTCTGTCCTATACGGGCGGTCTGGGCATGACGGGCTGGATCAAGATTCCCGGTATCGGCTTGACATTCCAGCCGGTTGAGCTTGCCAAGCTCATCACCATCTTCTTTATTGCTACGCTTGGATCGCAGTATAACGGTCGCATAGATACCGTTCGCGACTACGTCAAGCTCTGCGGCATGCTGTCCATTCCGTTTTTGGCCGTCGTTGCCATGGGCGACCTGGGCTCGGGCCTGGTCGTGCTTGTTTCGGGCGCCATCGTCATTTGTATGAGCGGTGCACGCCGCGAATGGGTGCTGTCGACGCTGGCCCTGCTCGTGGGCCTGGTGGCCCTCGTTCTGGCGCTCGATTCGGTCTTTGATTCGTTGCTCGGCCATGATGTGCTCATCAAGCAGTATCAGATGAACCGTCTGACGGTCTTTATCGACCCCGATAATGCCGATTCGGACGATGCCTACAACCTGCAGCAGTCGCTTATCGCCGTTGGCTCGGGCGGCTTCTTTGGTAAGGGTTTGGGCCATGCGACGCAGTCGGCCGGCGGCTTTCTGCCTGAGTTCCACACCGACTTCGTCTTCGCCTTCCTGTCCGAGACCTTTGGCTTTTGCGGTTCCTTTTTGCTCCTGTGCCTCTACGTGCTGCTGATCTTTTCGACGATTCGCGTCGCCTTTAAGTGTGAGTCGCTCTTCTTGCGGCTCTCATGCGTAGGTATCGTCGGCATGTGGGCATTCCAGACTTTCGAAAACATCGGCATGTGCATCGGCATGATGCCGATTACCGGTATTCCGTTACCGTATATTAGCTTCGGTTCGTCTTCGATGATGATTCAGCTGCTGACGGTGGGTATCGTACAATCCATATGGCGGCATCGTTCGGGCGCCGCGTAACCGCTGGAGGGGTTTGCTATGAAAATTCCCGTAGATAAGCTGACCCGCGCTTTTAAGATGGGCGCGTCCGTTAAGAAGGATTCCGATACGCCGGTGCGCGTCTCGGTCTATCTGGATTCGTCCGCCTCGCGCTTTCTGGCCGAGACGGTGCGTGACGCCTTTGTGCCGCAGACGACCTCGGGCATTGTGCGCGTCGAGCGTCTGGGGGAGGAGCGAATTGCTCCAAAGACCGATACCGATGTGGTGCTGGTGCTCTCGTGTGGTTCCGACCACTTGGAGAGTGCCGTGCAGGAGCTCGTGATCGCCGGCGCGCCCGTGTGCGTGCTTGCCGAGTCTGCTGTGGAGGTGCCGTTTATCGAGGAGTCCACGCCCATGCTCGGCATGGTAGCGGCAACCGATAAGACGTATCTGCTCGAGACGCTTGCCCGCTGGATTCTCGATCGCACCGACAAGGAAACGGCTTTTGCGGCGAACTTTGCCTTCATGCGCATCGCGGCGGCCAACCGTATCATCACCTCGTGCGCGCTCACCAATATGGCGACCGGTGCGCTGGCGTTTTTGCCGGGCGCCGATTATCCCGTTATGGCGCTGGCGCAGGTGGGCATGCTCTTTGAGCTCGCTGCCGTCTTTGGACGCGGCATTAAGCCTGAGCGCGGCTACGAGGTCGCGGGCGTGCTTGCCGGCGGTTTTGTGATCCGCGCGGTCACCCGCGCACTCGTCAAGCAGACGCCGCATATTGGGTTTGCCGTCAAGGCGCTCACTGCCGCCGCGGGCACCTATGGCATGGGCCGTGCGCTCGTTTCGCTCTACGAGCGCGATGTCGACTACAGCCGTGCCAATGAGGTGGTCACTGCCACGTTTTCCCGCGTTCGCGATCTTGTGACCACGGTCGCGGGCGCTACCCGTCCTATGGCGTCCTACCAGGACGCATCAGATCTCGCTGCTTAGGGGTTTTCCGTTGCGCGTTCCGTACCAAGATTGTTTTCATTTAATTGAGCCGTTGCTCGCCAAGGTCGAGAAGCCGAGCCGCTATATCGATCACGAGTGGGGCACGCTTTCCAAGGCCGATGCCGACTACCGTTGCTGCCTGATCTACCCGGATGTGTACGAGGTTGGTCTGCCCAACCAGGGCATCGCCATCCTCTACAACATCCTTAACCAGGCCGAGGGCATCTCCTGCGAGCGCGGCTATGTGCCGTGGCCCGATATGGGTGACGCCATGCGCGAGGCGGGCATTCCGCTGCTGTCGCTCGAGGGTGCAGCGCCGGTCGCTTCGTTTGATATCGTCGGCCTGCATGTGCCGCACGAGATGGCGGTGACGAACTTCCTCGAGGCTCTCGACCTCGCTGGCATTCCGCTGTTAGCGGCCGACCGAGGTGAAGACGACCCCATCATCATCGCCGGCGGCCCCTCGGTGTACAACCCCGAGCCGTACGCGGCCTTCTTCGATGCCATCCTCATCGGTGAGGGCGAGGAATCGCTGCTCGAGACCTGCCAGCTGCATCGCCGTCTGCGTGACGAAGGAGTCCCGCGCGCGCAGATTGTCGAGCAGCTTGCATCCATTGGTGGCAACTACGTGCCAGCGCTCTATGAGGTTCGTCATGACGAGCCCTGCTCGCCGCATGGCTACACCGTGCCACGTGAGGGCAAGGATGCGCCGACCGTGGTCTACAAGCGCGTCGTCGAGGATTTCGGCGCCACGAATCCGCTGTCGCAGTCGTGCGTGCCCTATGCGCAGCTGGTTCACGACCGCCTGTCTATCGAGATCCTGCGCGGCTGCGCCCGCGGCTGTCGTTTTTGCCAGGCCGGCATGACGTATCGCCCGGTGCGCGAGCGCTCGGCCGACCAGATCGTCTCGTCGGTGATTCAGGGCCTGGAAAAGACTGGCTATGACGAGGTGTCGCTGACCTCGCTCTCCACGACCGACCACTCCTGCATTCGCGACGTGCTCGGCAGGCTCAACCGTCGCCTGGAGGATACGGGTATTCGCGTGTCTATTCCGTCGCAGCGCCTGGATTCGTTTGGCGTGGATATGGCCGAGTCGGTCGCCGGCGAAAAGAAGGGCGGACTGACGTTCGCGCCCGAGGCCGGCAGCCAGCGCATGCGCGACATCATTAACAAGAACGTGACCGAGGAGGACCTGGACCGTGCGGCCAAGGCGGCCTTCGAGGCCGGTTGGAACCGCATGAAGCTCTACTTTATGATGGGCCTTCCCGGCGAGCGCGATGAGGACATCGTGGCCATCGCCAATCTGGCCGATCACGTGCTGGAGCTCGGTCGTTCCGTGGTGCCCAAGGTTCGTCGCGGCTCGATCTCGGTGTCCATCTCGGTTTCGGTCTTTATCCCCAAGGCTGCCACGCCGTTCCAGTGGTGCCCGCAGCTCGACTACGACGACGTCAAGCGTCGCCAGAAGCTGCTTATCACGAGCGTTCGCAACCGTGCCGTCCGCGTTCATTACCACGATGCCGAGACCTCGCTCATCGAGGCCGCACTGTCCCGCGCCGGTCGTGACATGACGCCCGTCATCATCGACGCTTGGCGCTCGGGCTCTCGCTTTGATGCCTGGGTAGAGCATTTCTCGCTCGATAACTGGAAGGAGGCTGCTGCCAAAAACGGCATCGACCTCAATGAGCTCGTGCACCTGCCCTACGAGTTGGACTGGCGCCTGCCGTGGGAGCACGTGAGCCCCGGCTGCACACGCGGCTTTCTCGAGCGCGAGTACCGTCGCTCGCTCGAGGGCGTCACGACTCCCGACTGCACCCGCACGTCGTGCACCGGCTGCGGGATCTGCCCCACGCTCCACGCCAAGAATGTATTGATGGGTGATCGCGCATGAGTGAGCGCCTGACCGACAACCCCTCGCTCTTTAGGCTTCGTGTTCGCTATGGCAAGCGCGATCGCCTTAAGTACCTGGGCCATCTCGAAGTAATCCATACCATTGAGCGCATCGTGCGCCGTGCGGGACTTCCCTATGCCGTCACGCAGGGCTTCTCCCCGCACATGCGCGTGGGCTTCTCTTCGGCGCTGCCGGTGGGTACGTCGTCGACCTGCGAGTGGTATGACCTGTTTATGACCGAGTTCGTGGCGCTCGACGAGGCGTTTGGGCGCCTGGCTGCGGCGTCTCCGGCCGATCTGGCGCCCATCGAGGCGGCGTACATCGACGTGCGCACGCCGGCGTTGACGGCGCAGCTCACGCGCCTGTCGTATCGCATCGACCTGCATCTGGACCCCGAGGCGCCCGTAAGCGCCGACGAGGTGCATCGTGCGATCGACACGCTGCGCGCGGGCCATGGCATCGACTACGCGCGCGGAAAAAAGAGCAAGCGCTTGGATTTGGATCACACGCTCGTGGGCTATGAGCTCACGGCGGGGGAGCGCCCGGACCATTTGGTGCTCATGCTCGACACCCATGCCGACAACGAGGGCTCCATGCGTCCGGAAATTTTGCTTTCTGCTGCTGATGTTTTGTTGCAGGGCTTGACCCCGGGCGTGGATGCACCTATTGTTTCCACCGGTATGCAAGACCTCGTGACCATCTGCTCCTACGATGTCGAGCGTCAGAATCAAGCATGCGAGGACGACGAGGGCCGACTCGTCAGCCCCATACCTGTGCGAACTTGTGGATTTGCTCCACATACTCGTTGACGGGGGTATTTTCGCCTGCTACTATATTCGGCTGTTGCACTAACTGATGCATGAAGGGCAAGTAAACATGTACGCAATCGTTAACACGGGCGGCAAGCAGTACAAGGTCGCCACCGACGATGTCATCACCGTCGAGAAGATCGAGGGCAATGAGGGCGACAAGGTCACCCTGCCGGTTATCTTCCTCAACGATGGTAAGAAGATCGTCACCGATCCCGACAAGCTGGCCAAGGCCAAGGTTACCGCTCAGATCGTTGAGCAGTTCAAGGGCGAGAAGCAGCTGGTTTTCAAGTTCCACAAGCGTAAGCGCTATCGTCGTCTGAAGGGTCACCGTCAGCAGCTCACCAAGCTGAAGATCGTGAAGGTCCAGGCTACCTCCCGCGCCAAGAAGGCTGTCAAGGCAGAGGCTGAGGCTGTTGCCGAGGCTCCCGTCGCCGAGTAGATTACACTCGTAACGAAAGAGTAGGTATACACAATGGCACACAAAAAAGGACTCGGTTCCTCCCGTAATGGCCGTGACTCCCGCGGTCAGCGCCTTGGCACGAAGCGCTATGCCGGCCAGACGGTAACCACGGGCACGATTCTCGTCCGTCAGCACGGCACGCACATCCACCCGGGTGAGAACGTTGGCCGTGGCAAGGACGACACGCTGTTCGCGCTGGTCGACGGTACCGTTGAGTTCCACAAGGGTATCAAGCACAGGGTCAGCGTACGCCCGCTCGCGAACGCGTAATTCACCCTTCATAGAGCACATATGTGGGAGGCACTTGAGTTTTAGGATTCAAGGGTCTCCCTCTTTTTTGTAGGAGGCGATTCTGTTGTCACAGTTCACCGATATCAGCCGCATTAACGTGTGCGGCGGCGACGGCGGAGCCGGATGCATGTCGTTTAGGCGCGAGGCATTTGTCCCCAAGGGCGGCCCCGATGGCGGCGACGGCGGTCGTGGCGGCAATGTCGTCATCCAGGCCGATGCTCAGCTGTCTTCGCTGATCGATTACCGCTTTAAGCATCACTTCCGCGCCGAGCGCGGCACGCACGGGCAGGGTGCCCGTCGTAACGGTAAGAGCGGCGAGGACCTGATTCTCAAGGTCCCTATGGGTACCGTGGTGCGCGAGCTCGACCCCGAGACGCAGACCCCGATGTTCGAGATTGCCGACCTCGTTCACGATGGCGAGCGCGTTGTCGTGGCGCCCGGCGGTGCCGGTGGTCTGGGCAATACGCACTTTGTGACGTCGGTGCGCCGCGCGCCCGCGTTCGCTCAGCTGGGCGAGCCGGCCGAGGAGCACTGGATCGAGCTCGAGATGAAGCTTATGGCCGATGCCGCGCTCGTGGGCTTTCCCTCGGTGGGTAAGTCATCGCTCATTGCGCGCATGAGTGCCGCCCGCCCCAAGATCGCTGACTACCCGTTTACCACGCTCGTGCCGAACCTCGGCATGGTGCGTGCCGGCGAATATTCTTACGTCGTTGCCGACGTCCCCGGTCTCATCGAGGGCGCGAGCGAGGGCAAGGGCCTGGGTCACCAGTTCCTGCGCCACATTGAGCGTACGGCTCTGATCATGCATGTCGTCGACATGACGGGTGGTTTTGAGGATCGCGATCCGGTCGAGGACTATCGCATCATCAACCGCGAGCTCGAGCAGTATGGCGCCGAGCTTTCGGAGCGTCCGCAGATTGTCGTTGCCAACAAGTGCGACGCGCCGGGCACGGCCGATAAGATTGCCGACCTCAAGCGCGCAGCGCTCGACGATGGCCATATGTTCTTTGCCGTGTCTGCCGTGACGGGCGCCGGCCTCAACACGCTGATGCTTGCCGTGGGTGAGCAGGTGGCTAAGCTGCGCGCCGAGCTGGCGGTCTCCGATGAGCCGGTCGACCTGCGCGACGATGAATGGGAGCGCCGTCGCCTGCAGCGAGAGAAGCGTTTCCGCATTGTCCAGGAAGAGCCCGGTGCCTTCCGCGTGGTCGGTCGTGCCATCGAGCGCATGGTCATTCAGACCGACTGGGAAAATGAGGAAGCCGTCATTTACCTGCAGCATAAGTTTGCGCGTATGGGTGTTGACGATGCGCTCGAGAAGGCCGGTTGCCGTGCGGGCGACGAGGTCCGCATTTGCCAGCGCGCCTTTGACTTTGAGGGCGCCGAGGACTTCTCGGAGTACGAGGAGCTCGAGGATGCTGGCGAGGACGTTGCCGTTGAAGCCATTGACGTGGCCGATGCTGCGGATGAGGGCGTCGAGGTTGTCGATGCGACGGATGCAGCGGATGCCGCGGGCGATACCGAGACACCGGAGGGCGAGTAAGCCATGTCGCTGCGCGGTGGAATCGGTCTGCCCGAGCTTCCTCTAGAGGACGGGCAGGAGTTTAGGCTCGGCATTATGGGTGGCACCTTTGATCCCATCCATTACGGGCACCTGGTGACCGCCGAGCAGGCGCGCGAGTCGCTCGACTTGGACGCTGTGCTCTTTATGCCGGCGGGTTCTCCTGCCTTTAAGCTTGACAAGCCGGTGACGCCTGCCGAGGACCGTTATGCCATGACGGTCCTCGCCACCGCCGCGAACCCGGCCTTTTTGGCGAGCCGGTTCGAGATCGACCGTCCGGGTGTAACCTATACGGCCGATACGCTTCATGCCCTTCGCGACTTTTACCCGTCGCAGGTAAAGCTCTACTTTATTACGGGCGCCGACGCGATTATCGATATTGTGACTTGGCATGATGCCGAACGAATCGCTGAGCTTGCTACCTTTATTGCGGCGACGCGACCGGGCTTTGATATCGATACGGCGCGTGCCCGAATCAAAGAGTCGGGGCTGCCGTTCGACGTGCGCTATATTCAGATTCCGGCGCTGGCGATCAGCTCGACGAACATTCGCAAGCGTGTTGCCCGCGGTATGAGCGTGCGCTATCTTACGAGCGAGTCCGTGCTCGGCTACATTCGCAAACGCAGGCTATATGCCGATTTGGGCCAAGAAGATTTTGAGTGATGGGGGTCTACGTTGTCGGTAGAGGATCAGTTTGAGGGCGATGAGCGCGCGCTGCTCAAGCGCATTCAAGAGCTGCTCGATGTTCGCATGAAGGATAAGCGCAAGCGCTATGTGCATTCGCTGGGTGTTGCCGAGACCGCACTTCATCTGGCCGAGGTCTACGGCGTTGACCGCTTTGATGCCGCTGCCGCCGGCCTGATCCATGACTGGGACAAAGTGCTCTCCGACGACGAGCTGGTCACGCGCGCTCTGCATTACGGCATTAAGATTGCCGGCTCTCCTTCCGCCGCGACGCCGCTTTTGCATGGCCCTGTTGCCGCCTATGAACTTCCGCAGCTTTTTCCCGAACTGTCGCCGGCCGTTTTCCAGGCTGTCGACCGTCACACCGTGGGTGACTGCGACATGACGCCGCTCGATATGGTGGTCTTTGTGGCCGATGCCATCGAACCCAACCGCCACGGCGATTATGCCCATGCGCTGCGCAAGATGGTGGGGAAGTCCTCACTCGACGAGTTGTTCTTCTCCTGTTTTGCGCAGGGTCTGGTCTATGTGATCCAGTCCGGGCGCTATCTTTATCCCACGGCTATTTCGATTTACAACCATTACGCCCAGCTGCGCTAGCTCGGGCTGACTAGAAAGAGGTATTCCATGGCCGACGAGACCATGACCGACGAGCAGATTCTTGAAGGTGTGGAGCACAAGAGCTTCGCCGCCACGTCCGACCGCACTGCCGCCTCGCTGTCCGCGAGCGGTGTCGCCGCCGAGGATGTCGCCCGCGCCGCCGCGCAGGCCGCCTACGACAAGAAGGGCGAGGACGTTCAGGTGCTCGACCTGACCGAGCTTTCCGATGTGTGCGACTACTTTGTGCTCGCCACCGGTACCAACAACCGCCAGGTCGATTCTATCGTCGACGAGATCGAGGAGAAGGTCGCCGAGGCTTGCGGCGAGCACCCGTTCTCCATCGAGGGTCGCGAGCAGAAGACCTGGATGCTCATGGACTATGGTTCGGTTGTCGTCCACGTCTTCACTCCCGAAGCCCGCGACTTCTACCGCCTCGAGAAACTCTGGGGAGACGCCCCCCAGCTCCCCCTCAACCTCCTCTAGTAGCTCATTTGAGACGGGGTTAGCTACCCTCACGCATATCGCCGGGCAGTTGCGGTTTTCCGCACCTGCCCGGCTTTCTTTTTGCCCAAAGTAGCTAATTTGGGACGGGGCTTTTTTAGCTACTACCTACCGTTCGCCGATAGAAGCGAGTTGCGGTTCATTGCGTGATATTTAGCTTTCCGACTCGGGTAACGTATTTGTTATCTGTAGAGGAGGAGATGCGTATGACTCGGACCGCGCGGGAAATCTCTGTTTACGGCTATTACCATGTCGTCCAAAAGGGCTGTGGTGGTCAGCTGATATTTGAGGATGCCGATGATCGGATATATTTGATTCGGTTGCTTGCCTCGAAATGCCGAAAATACGACGTCAATATCATTGCTTGGTGCCTTATGGACAACCATATTCACTTGTTGCTAGATGATGAACATGTTCACCTGAGCGATTGCATGCACTCTGTTACGACTGCATATGCGATGTATTTCAACGCGAAAACCGGACGGAAGGGACCAGTTTTTCAGGATCGATTTAAGAGCGTGCCGATTCTTAACGATGATCAGCTGCTCAACTGTGTGAGATATATTCACGATAATCCTGCGAAAGCCAGGATTGGGACTGCTTCACTATATCGTTGGAGCAGTTTTAGCGAATATATGGGATACCCGGGTATTTGTATGACTGAATGTGTGCTAGGTTTGCTCGGAGATTCTCAGAGATTTTTTGCTTTCAGTACCTCGGGAGAACCGAATCGATATTGCTTCCGTGACGGCGCTCATGTGAGCGACATAGATGCACTGGAGTTTGCACAGGCTCTCCTTAAACCGTATGAGCCTCACCACCTTAAAGCTTTGCCTAAAGCCGTGCGCGACAACTACATCCGTACGCTCAAAAACGAGGGCTTTTCGATAAAGCAGATCGTGCGCCTCACGGGCATCGGTCACTGCACGATTCAGAAGGTCAAGCTCGATCAGTAGCTATTTGGGACAGAGTTTTGTTGCGGCGGGCAAACCGGACATCCGGGGTAGTCAATTTGGGACGGGGCTATTTTAGCTACCCTTTGGCTGACGGTGAATGAATTAGGCCGAATGAATCTCAACCGATATATAGGGGTAGCTAAAATAGCCCCGTCCCAAATTGACTACCAATGCCGTGTCGGACGGAAGGCAGCAACCCCCCCCCGTCCAAAAAAGACTAGTTATTGAAGCGGGATTGGCGGCCGAAGGATAGGGCGGTGTCGCCGAATTTGTCTCGGACGGCGTCGATGGCGACGGAGAGGTCGCGGCGGTCGCTGGATTGGGCTCCGCGGTCATCGATCTCGCAGAACAGGTCGGTTTGGATCCCGCCTTGGTGATCGAAATCGCTCATGCCGATGCCAGCTAAGCGAACATGCATGCCTTCCTGCCAGATGTTGTCGAGCAGTTCGAGTGCAACCGCCACGAAGATGTTCTCATCGTCGGTCGGATGAGGCAGCCGGCGCTGTGCCGTACGCCCGCTGCCATACGAATACTTAAGCTTGAGCGTTACCGTGGCACCCGTCAGCCCTTGACGGCGCAGGCGGCGTCCTACTGACTCGCCCAACAGCGCAATCGCCGCTTCGATGTCCCCGCGCTCAGTCAAATCTTTCGCAAAGGTGCGTTCATTGCTGACCGACTTGACCTCGCGCTCTTCATCGAGACTCGTGACTTCGGAGATTTCGAGTCCTAGCGCACGCTGGCGCATGCGTTCGCCGTTGACGCCAAAAATAGAGGCCAAGGTGGATTCCGGTGCACGTGATAGCTCGCCGAGGGTGTAGATGCGCATGCGGCGCAGTCGCTCCTCGGCCGAGCGCCCGATGCCGCTCATGGCAGATACCGGCAGCGCGGCCAAAAAGCGCTGCTCGGTTCCGGGACGCACGATGGTCAACCCAAACGGCTTATCCCGCTCGCTTGCGATCTTTGCGACCGTCTTGTTGCAGCCCACGCCAATGGAGCACGTCACTCCCAGCGCTGCCACGCGGCCGCTTATACGCCGTGCAACCAGCAGCGGGTCTTCGGGCGCAAAGCGACCCGGTGTGATATCGATAAAGGCTTCGTCGATGGATACGCGCTCCACGCGCGGCGTCTCCTCGGCAAGAATCGCCATGACCTGTGCGCTCACCTCGCGGTAGCGATCAAAATGCCCATGCGTCCAAATGGCCTGCGGGCACAGGCGCCGTGCCTCGGCCGAGGGCATGGCAGAGTGCACGCCAAAGCGACGCGCCTCATACGAACACGTGGACACGACGCCACGCGAATCGGCGTCTCCGCCCACGATGAGCGGCTTTCCGCGCCATTCGGGATGATCGAGCATCTCCACGCTCGCAAAAAACGCATCGAGGTCCATCAGGCCCACCGCCGGACACGTCCAGGGAGGCGGCGTGACGCCCATGGCATCCTCATAACCGTATGTATGTTCGCGTCTTTCCATGTCATGAGTATACCGCGCAGCTCATGTGGGGTGCGTGTATGTGCTTGCAAATCCCGAATTCTTGTCTAAGATATGGATTTGCCCTCGACTACACCGAAGAAGTTGGTCTCACGGACTTCACCTGCCCGCGTCGATGGCGTATTATGTTCAACTGTTTGTTTGTAGTTGCAGCCTAAAGCTGCTTGGTTGGAGGAGTTTCCTTTGGCAGTCAAGATTCGCCTTGCTCGTCACGGCGCTAAGAAGCGTCCGTACTACCGTGTCGTCGTCGCCGATTCCCGCGCCCCGCGTGACGGTCGTATCATCGAGGAGGTTGGCCGCTACAACCCGATGACCGCCCCCAAGACCATCAACCTCGACCTCGAGAAGATTGCCGACTGGCAGTCCAAGGGCGCTCAGCTCACCGACGCCGTCGCCGCTCTGGTCAAGGCCGCCAACGAGGGCGAGAAGACCGAGACCGTCGTCAAGAAGTCCAAGAAGCAGCTCGCCAAAGAGGCCGAGGCCGCTAAGGCTGCCGCTGAGGCCGCTGAGGGCGCCGAGGAGTAAATCGTGCCTGAGGTTGACGCTGCACAGCTCGAGGGTGAGGCAATGCTCTCAGATCGCATCGCCGATCTCGTCGAATATCTCGTTGTTCAGATCGTCGACGACCCGGATTCCGTGAGCCTTGAGGTCATCGATGGTGATGACGCCTCTACGATTGAGGTTTCGGTTGCCGAGGATGACGTCGCTAAGGTCATCGGCCGTCGTGGCCGTACCATCAAGGCCATTCGCACGCTCGCCCGTGCGCTGGCCGCTCGCCTCGACACTGCTGTCGAGGTAGAGGTTCTGGGCTAGGACCTTGAGGTCCCAGTACAAAAACATCGCCCGTGTGGTCAAGCCGCACGGAAGGAAGGGGGAGGTCCTCGCGCAGCCGCTGCGGGGGCTTCCTTCTGTATTAGAGCCGGGTATGCGCGTCGCCCTGACGCCGCTGGCGCTCAAGCGCGACCGCTTTTGCACGGTCGTGTCCGTCACCGATACGGGCGATGGCGATCTGGTCTCGTTTGAGGGCATTGACGACTTGACGGCCGCCGAGGGCATCACGGGATGCTACGTGCTGGCAAATCGTGACGATTTTGAGCTCGATTCGCTCGACGCTGCCTATACCGACCTGATGGGTCGCGAGGTGGTCGACGAGCGCTTCGGTTCGCTCGGCACGATCGTCGAGATCATGTCGACGCCCGCCAACGATGTTTGGGTTGTCGAGGGTGATCGGTACGGCGAGGTACTGATTCCCGTGATCGAGCAGGTCGTGCTCGATCTTCCCGACACAGGAACAATTTCCGTCCACGTTATGGACGGCCTGATCGATATGGACAAGTAGGGAGGACAACATGCTGATCGAGACCCTTTCGGTCTTTCCCGAGATGTTTGAGCCCGTCATGTCCACATCGATCTTGGGCCGCGCCCGCAAGGCCGGCCTTTTTGATTTTAAGGCGTATAACCTGCGCGACTGGACGCACGACCGCCATCGTACTGTCGATGACGAGCCGTACGGCGGCGGGCAGGGCATGCTCATGAAGGTCGAGCCTATCGCAGAGGCCATCGAGGCCATTAGCGCAGAGGGTCCCAAGCCCACTGTGGTGTTCTTTACCCCCTGTGGCGAGCCTTTTACGCAGCGTGTGGCCGAGCGCCTGCTCAAAAGTGAGCGCCTGCTGTTTGTGTGCAGTCGCTACGAGGGCGTCGACGAGCGCGCGTATGCGTATGCCGATGAGCGTCTGTCGATCGGCGACTACGTGCTCACGGGCGGCGAGCTTCCCGCTATGGTCGTTGCCGATGCCGTCGTACGCCTGATTCCCGGCGCCCTGGGCGACGAGATGAGCAACGTGGACGAGTCGTTCTCGACCGCCGAGGATGGAGGCCTGCTCGAGTACGCGCAGTATACCCGTCCTGCCGAGTTCAACGGCGAGGGCGTGCCTCCGGTGCTTGTGAGCGGCGATCACGCCAAGGTCGATGCCTGGCACCGCAAGAATGCCATCGAGCGCACCTGTCGCTGGCGTCCCGACCTGATCGAGACGGCGCGGCTCACGCCCGAGGAGCGTGCGTACGCGCAGGAGATTTTGGACGCTTCGTATTCGCAGAGCGAGGAGTGAGAATGGTTCCATCGCAGCATTCCGCGTTGAGGGGCGCTTTTGAGTGGATCGTGGTCATCGCGATCGCGCTCGCGGCCACCTTCTTGATTCGCTCGTTTGTGGTCGAGCCCTTTGTGGTGCCCACCGGCTCCATGGAGTCCACGATCGAGATTGGCGACCAGATCCTGGCACAAAAGGTGAGCCTCGAGCTCGGTCAGCCCGTCAAGCAGGGCGATATCGTGGTGTTTCACAACCCCGATGGCACCTCCGAGCATGATGTTCTTGTCAAGCGTGTTATTGCCACGGCCGGCCAGACGGTCGACCTGCAGGATGGCAAGGTGGTCGTTGACGGCCAAGCGCTCGACGAGGACTATACGACGGGCATGAGCTGGCCGCTTTCGGTCCAAGCGCCTGGCACTCAGGTAAGCTATCCCTACACCGTTCCCGACGGGTGCGTGTGGGTGATGGGCGACAACCGCGAAAACTCTGCCGACTCACGCTACTTTGGTCCCGTCGATCGCTCTGATTTGATCGCTGTGGCACTCGTTCGCTACTGGCCGCTCAACCGCATCGGCGCTATCGACTAAAAACCGCTATAGTACAGTACCTAACCGTGTAATCGTTTCGACGAGGGGATATTAGAGGCATGAACGCTTCATCGCTTTCCTTCCAAGACATCATCCTGCGCCTCCAGCAGTACTGGGGCGAGCAGGGCTGCGTCATTATGCAGCCCTATGACTCCGAGGTCGGTGCCGGTACCTTCCATACCGCGACCACGCTGCGCTCGCTCGGTCCCGCCGAGTGGCGCACCTGCTATGCGCAGCCTTGCCGCCGTCCCGCCGACGGCCGCTACGGCGAGAACCCCAACCGCATGCAGCACTACTATCAGTTCCAGGTGCTCATCAAGCCCTCACCGGTCAACGCCCAGGAGCTTTACCTGGGGTCTCTTGCCGCTATCGGTCTGGACCCCAACGACCATGACGTCCGCTTTGTCGAGGATGACTGGGAGAGCCCGACGCTCGGCGCCTGGGGCCTTGGCTGGGAGGTCTGGCTCAACGGCATGGAGGTCACGCAGTTTACGTACTTCCAGCAGGTAGGCGGCATCGAGGTCGACCCCGTACCCGTCGAGATCACCTATGGCCTAGAGCGCATTGCCATGTATGCGCAGGGCGTTAACTCGGTCTACGACTTGGTGTGGAGCTACCTGCCCGACGGCACGCCCATGACCTATGGCGACGTGTTCCTCGAGAACGAGCGCGAGTTCAGTGCCTATAACTTTGAGGTCGCAAACGTCGAGATGATGCGTCAGAAGTTTGATGACTACGAGGCCGAGTGCCATTCCTGCCTGGAGCGCAAGCTGCCGCTGCCGGCATATGACTGCGTCATGAAGTGCAGCCACGCTTTCAACCTGCTCGATGCCCGCGGCGCCCTGTCCGCGGTCGAGCGTGCCAACTACATCCTGCGCGTCCGCGCCGTCGCCAAGGCGTGCTGCGAGGCCTACATGGCCGAGGTCGCCGGAGTCAACGAGAATGCCGACCAGGAAGGCGAGGTGGCGTAAGCCATGGCAGACGCTAAGGATTTCCTGTTTGAGATCGGTACGGAGGAAATGCCCTCCGCACCGCTGAACAATGCCGTCAAGCAGCTTGGCACCATGATCGCCAAGGGTCTCGACGAGGCCGGTCTGGCCCACGGCGAGGTCCGCGTGATCTCGAGCCCGCGTCGTCTGGCTGCGCTCGTGGCCGACGTCGCCACTGCGACCGATGAGGTCCATGAGGTCAAGCGTGGCCCCGCGGCCAACATTGCCTTCGACGCTGACGGTAACGCCACCAAGGCCGCCCAGGGCTTTGCCCGCAAGTGCGGTGTGGCTGCCGAGGACCTGGTCCGTCGCGAGGACACTGACGGTCGCGAGTATGTGTTCGCCGAGAAGAACATTCCCTCCGCACCGGCTACGCCGATTCTGACCGCTCTGTGCGAGAAGACTATCGCCGGCCTGCAGTGGCCCAACTACCGCTCCCAGCGCTGGGGCCACGAGCACGCGACGTTCGTGCGCCCGGTCCGTTGGATCTGCTGCCTTTTGGGCGAGGATGTTGTGCCCGTGTCGTTTGCCGACGTGACGAGCGGCAACACCACGCGTGGTCATCGCGTGCTTGGCCCCGGTGACCATGTGGTTGCCAGCCCCGCCGTCTACGAGCAGGTGCTTGAGGACGCCGGCGTGCTTTCTGCCGAGCGTCGTCGCGAAGCCATCCTTGCCGGTATCGCCGAGGTCGAGGCCGCTCGCCCCGGCTGTCATGTCGACACGCCCAAGAAGGTCTTCGAGGAGGTCATTAACCTCTGCGAGTGGCCGACGGTGCTCGTCGGTACCTTCGATGAGGAGTTCCTCAAGGTCCCGCACGAGATCATCTGCGAGTCCATGCTCACCAACCAGCGCTACTTCCCGATCTATGACGGCGAGGGCAAGCTCACGCGTGAGTTCGTGGTCGTCTCCAACAGCAAGCCCGAGAATGCCGAGCGCGTGATCGACGGCAACGAGCGCGTTGTGCGTGCCCGTCTGGACGATGCCAAGTTCTTCTACGAGGAGGACCTGAAGATCTCCCTCGACGAGTTCCGTGAGCGTCTGGCCAAGGTTGCCTTCCAGGAGAAGCTCGGTAGCGTGCTCGCCAAGTCCGAGCGCATCGAGCAGCTCGCGCTCGCTATCGCCCGCGAGGCTCACCTGGGCGCCCATCTTGCCGCCGACGCTGCTCGCGCCGCGCACCTGTGCAAGGCCGACCTGGTGTCCAACGCCGTCGTCGAGTTCACGAGCCAGCAGGGCGTGATGGGCGGTTATTACGCGACCGCGATGGGGGAGAACGACGAGGTCGCCCACGCTATTCGCGATCACTACCGTCCCCGCTTTGCCGGTGACGAGCTGCCCGAGGGCACCGCTGGCTGCATCGTGGCCTGCGCCGACAAGCTCGATACCATCGCCGGTATCTTTGCCATCGGCGAGCCCCCGACCGGCTCTTCGGACCCCTACGCGCTGCGTCGTGCCGCTATCGGCATCATCAACATCCTGCGCGACCGTCTGCCGATCGACCCCACGTCGCTCATCGACTTCGCCCTCGAGCTCTACAGTGAGCAGGGCATTGAGTTCGACGCCGCCGAGGTCGCCCAGCAGGTTCGTGACTTCTTCCATGGCCGCCTGGTGAGCATGGCCCGCGACGAAAAGATCCCGGCCGATACCGTTGCCGCCGTCTCCGCGGTGCACATCATCGCCCCGTCCGTTTTCTTCGCCCGCTGCGCCGCCCTCGACGAGGCCCGCAAGAACGACGCCGAGACGTTCGACAACCTTGCGACCGCCTATGCCCGCGCCGCACACATCTCCAAGCCCGAGCTGGGTGCGGAGTACGACCGCAGCCTGATGGGCGAGGCCGAGCTCGCGCTTGCCGATGCCTCCGAGGCTGCTCAGACCGCTGTCGATGCCGCCCTTGCTGCCGAGGATTACCCGGCCGCATTTGCCGCCCTTGCCGCCCTGCGCGCGCCCATCGACCGTTTCTTCGACGAGGTCATGGTCATGGACAAGGACGAGCAGCTCCGCGATAATCGCCTTAAGCTGCTCAACCGCTTCGAGGCCGTTTTCTCCGGCATTGCCAACATCGGTGAGCTTGCTCGTAAAAAGTAAGCCAGCCTGCGCGTAAGCGCAAAAGGAGCCCCGCATGGATTGCCCGGTCACCGCTCGTCCCACCGTTATCGTTATCTCCGACTCGCTCGGCGATACCGCTTGTGAGGTGGTGCTTGCGGCGTCCGGGCAGTTTGATGAAGGGGCTTTTCGCGTTTTGCGCCTGCCCAAGGTGACCTCCGTGGAGCAGGTCAAGTCATTTGTGGGGCCGCGTGTCGATGCGGACCATCGGGATATTGCCGTGTTTCACACCATTGTCGATCCAGCGCTTCGCGCCCGCGTGCTCGATTACCTGGGTATGCTGCATATTCGCTCGGTCGACCTGATTGGCCCTACGCTCGCCGTGCTATCGTCGCTTATCGGTGTGCCGCCCAAGGGCGTTGCCGGCGTGATTCACAAGACCGATGACCGCTACTTCCATCGCATCGAGGCCATGGAGTATTTTGTTGAGCACGATGACGGGCGCGGTTGCGACGATCTGTCGGATGCCGATATCGTGCTGCTGGGCGTATCGCGCACGTCCAAGACGCCGCTGTCGATGTATCTGGCCTATCAAGGTTACAAGGTTGCCAATGTTCCTTTGGCCCATGGCATGGAGCCGCCGAAGTCAATTTACGAGGTCGACCCGATGCGCCTGTTCGGCCTGATTTCGACCGTCGATGTGATTTCCGAAATTCGCGATAGCCGCTTAGGCGATGATTACGCGCGCGCCGTCGCCGGCTCCTATGCCGAGCCCGAGAGCGTGCGCAGCGAACTCGAGGAAGCCCGTGCCCTCATGAAGCGCCTGGGCTGCTTTGTGGTACGTACCGACGGCAAGGCCATCGAGGAGAGCGCTGCCGAGATCATTAGCCACTTGGAGGAAATCCAAGAAGCCCGTGCCCGCCGCGCCGCCCGTCGAGCCCAACAAAAGTAGCTAATTTGGGACGGGGCTTTTTTAGCTACCCCGACTGAGGCCGCGAGCTTTTTGGCCGATTGCCGACGGGGGCAGCTAAAAAAGCCCCGTCCCAAATTAGCTACTTATGGTAAAGCGATTTAGCAAAAACATTGCATCTGACCTGTTTTTTCTTGTAGTGGTATCTTCATAAGGTAACCACCTTTACCTACCGTTTACCGCCATATTTACCACGTTTACCAACCCCCGCGTCCTCTGCGCAAGCCCGCTCAATGCCCGCCGTATAGTACCCTCACGGCTCCCATCCCGCGGGGCGAGTCGTTTCCCCCGGCGGGGCCAGACG
>CABPWH010000007.1 GCA_902461085.1 uncultured Collinsella sp.
GCTGGAGTGCTCGGAGGGCGTCAGGCCGACCCACGCCGCGAACGAGCGGGCGTTCCCGAACCTCGAGAACTCGCCGGCCTCGAACACGAGGTCGGCGGCGGACGCGGTGTCGATGCCCTTGAGGCAGCGGAGGGAGTCGACCCTCCTCCTCCACCTGGGCTCGAGGGCCTCGGCCTCGACGAGCCCCTCGAGCCTCGCCTTCTCCTCCGCCGCCCGCCTGACCGCGTCGACGTAGTAGGCGAGCACGTCGTTGTCGGCCCCCTCCGCGAACCTTATCGACTCGATCCAGGACCAGTGCGCCCGGGTCCAGTTGCCCTTCCTGCGGCCGGTGGGCGTCCTCTCGTCGAAGGCGAGCCCGTGCCTGAGCAGGAACTTGGAGAGCCGCTGCTTCGAGCGCGAGAGGTCGTCCCTCGCGTCCTCGAGCGCCCTGGTCAGGTCGCGGGCGGCCTCGCACTCGTCGTCGGGGACCCACACCTCGACCACGTTGCCGACCGACAGCATGCGGGCGAGGAACTCGGCGTCGTTGCGGTCGTTCTTCCTGCGCCTGTCCGCGCTGGGCTTGATCATCTTCGAGACGGCGCCGACCACGCAGTCGACCCCCAGGCCGGAAAGCCTCTTCTGCAGGTCGAAGCCCGTGACCCCGGACTCGTACACGCACCTGGCCCTGGGGTCCACGGAACGGACCCACCCCGCGACGGCGCCGGCGTCGTAGCCGAAGGTCGCGGCACGTACCTCCCCGGTCATGACGTCGAGGGAGACGGCCTTTATCGAGCGGGCGTGGACGTCGAGGCCGATGAAGGTGGTAGTATCGAGCATGGGAGCCCCCTCCATGAATGCGGCGTGGCCGCCACGGTTGGATTAGACACTCACCATTGTCGGCCTAATCCGCGGTCTTTCATGCAGCAGGGGCTCTCAATGTTTTTATGTCCTGCTCATATCGTCTCTGCCGGCAGTTGGGGACACTCCTTGTGCCAGCGTTGCACCGAGTGCTTGGGAAACCGCGACCCGGTTTTTGGCCGAATAGTGGGTCGCATTTTCCGGATGGGGTGGGTTGCGGAAAGTGCGACCCGGAATATTGCTCTGAAACGGGATGCGGTTTCCCTGATGCGCCTCAAACGGAAAGCGCATCCCATTCCGGAGCTCCAAAACGGGATGCGCTTTCCGCGCGGAAGAATTGCCGCAGCTGCGTTAAGCAGTGTCGCTCGTTACTCGCCCAGCACCAGCGCCGCGAGCTCTGCCTGGGTGTCCACCACGTAGTCGGCGCCGGCGGCTTCCAGCTCTGCGCGGCCGCGGAAACCCCAGCTGACGCCCGCACTCTTAAGGCCGGCGTTGTGGCCGGTCAGGATATCGACATTGGAATCGCCTACGTAGAGCGTGGTCGCCGGGTCGGCGCCTAGCTCTTCCATCACATGCAGCGTGACGGGTGCTTCGGGCTTGGGCGGAAACGCATCGACACGGCCCTGCACCAGCGCAAAGCGCTCGGAACCAAAATACTTTTCGATAAGCGGAGCCGCCGAGACGTGGTCCTTGTTAGTGAGCACGGCAAGCTGAACGCCCGCGGCGCGCAAGCGGTCGAGCATCTCGATCGTGCCGGCATAGGGAGCGGTGTGGTCTTCCTTGTGCTCGCCGTAGTAAGCCCTAAACTCGGCAAGCGTCTGCTCAAACATGCGGCCGTCGCCTGCGTACTCGGCGGGCATAAAGCGCTCAACCAGCTTGAGCATGCCGTTTCCCACCTTGTAGCGGTACTCGTCAACGGCAAACGTGGGCCAGCCGTGCGCCTCGCAGGTATGGTTGCCGGCGGCCGCCAGGTCCTCGAGCGTGTTGAGGATGGTTCCGTCCAGGTCAAAGATCAGATGGGAAAAAGCTGCTGCCATGGGTGCTCCTGCCGCTTGAGTTGTAAAACGCACCCCATGATACTGGGCATGCGTGCCGGGCATGTTTGGAATCTGAATATCTTTAATAGCCCTGAGCCTTTGTCGTTAGCAAATTCTCGGCAGCTGCTCTCCTACGAGCATGTCGAGGATGCGGGTCGAACCCCAGCCGGTGCGCACGCGCACGGCGGGACGGGCGCCCTCGGCAAGCGGCAGCACGCGACCGATGATGGCGGCATTCTCGCCGTAGCGGGCGGCGCGCATGGCGCTCAGCGCGGCATCGGCTTGCTCGGCCGGCACGACGGCAACCATCTTGCCCTCGTTTGCCACCTGCAGCACATCGTAGCCGAGCATCTCGCAGGCGGCCTGCACGTCGGGACGCACGGGCACGGCATCCTCGTCGACCTCCATGGCAACATTGCTGGCCTGGGCAAACTCGTTGAGTGTGGACGCCAAGCCACCGCGCGTGGGGTCGCGAAAGCAGCGTGTGTCGGGTGCTGCGGCAAGCACATCGGCAATCAGGCGGTTGAGCGGTGCGGCGTCGCTTTCGATCGTGCTCGAAAACGCCAGACCCTCGCGCTGACTCATGATGGCGATGCCGTGGTCGCCCAGTGTGCCCGACACCAGGATGACGTCGCCGGGCTGGCAGTTTGCGCCGCTGAGCGCCACGCCCGCAGGCACCTCGCCCACGCCGGCGGTATTGATATAGACGCCGTCGGCCCCGCCGCGCTCGACCACCTTAGTGTCGCCCGTGATTATGGACACGCCCGCCTCGCGCGCCGTCTCGGCCATCGTCTGCACAATCTGGCGGAGCTTATCCATGGGATAGCCCTCTTCGAGGATAAAGCCGCACGATAGGTAGCGCACGTTGGCGCCCGAGGTCGCGACGTCGTTGACGGTTCCGCACACGGCGAGGCGGCCGATGTTGCCACCAGGGAAGAACTGCGGCGAGACTACAAAGCTGTCGGTCGACATGGCGATGCGCCCGCTCGCGGGCAGCGCGGCGACGCCGGCGTCGTTGCCTTCGAGCAGCTCGGGCGACCCAAAGGCATCCAAAAAGACCTCATCGATGATGCGCTTCATCATCTGTCCGCCGGAGCCGTGGCCCAGCAGGACGGTGCTATCGGTAACGCTATGGGACATATCGAAAACTCCAATCGTGGGTGGAATTATATGGGTGAGGCGCAGCGTCGACTGGTCCGCCGTTCGTTAGAACGGCGGAACCTATTAGCCTCGGTAGCGGAAATATGCTGCGCAGCTGCCCTCGGAGCTCACCATGCAGGGGCCGACGGGATGCTCGGGCGTACAAGCGTGGCCGAACAGGGGGCAGTCGCTCGGCGTAATGGCCCCGCGCAGCACGTCGCCGCAGCGGCACCCGCGTGGCTCGACCGTCGGCTCGATGGACACGTCAAAGCGCATGCTGGCATCAAAGTGCGAAAACTCGGGACGAATGGCGAGTCCCGAAGCCGCAATCGATCCCAGCCCGCGCCACGTGGTATCGCACGGCTCAAATACCTGCTCGACCAGCTGGCGCGCCACAGGATTGCCGTCGGCATTGACGCCGCGACGGTAGGCGTTGTCGATCGCGGGCTGCCCCTCAACAACCATCTGGACCAGCATGAAGATACCCTGCAAGATGTCGACCGGCTCAAATCCCGTTACCACGCCTGGAGTCTTAAACTCGTCGACCAAAAAGCCAAAGGGGGCTAAGCCCGTGATAGTGGCGACGTGGCCCGGCAGGATAAAGCCGTCGATAGTGGTCTCGGGATCGTTGGCGATGGCGCGCAGCGCCGGCGGCGTGGTCTTGTGGGCGCAGTAGACCGAGAAGTTCTGGAGTCCGCGTGCATCGGCCTCCAAGATGGCGGCGGCGATGGTGGGCGTCGTAGTCTCAAAGCCCACGCCCATAAAAATGACCGGGCGATCGGGGTTTTGCTTGGCAATGTCGAGCGCGTCGAGCGGGGAATAGACGATGCGAATATCGCGCCCTGCCGCCTTTTGCGCAGCGAGCGAGGTGGACGATCCGGGCACGCGCATCATGTCGCCAAAGGTGGTGATGATGGCGCGGTCTATGTTGGCGAGCGCGATCGCGTGGTCGATGTCGCGGTTGGCGGTGACGCAGACGGGGCAGCCTGGGCCGCTCAGCAGCTTGAGCCCGGCCGGCATAATGGGGCGAAAACCATAACGCCCGATGCTCACGGTATGCGTGCCGCAGACTTCCATAAGGTTGATGGCGCGGTCGCCGACAAGCTCATGAATGCGCTCGATGAGCTCGCGAGCCAGCTTGGGATCGCGGAATGCCGAGAAGTCGATACCGGAGCGCGCCGGCTGCTCGGCCGCCACTAGTATGCCTCGGCCGGGTTGGTGGCAAGCTGGTCTTCTTCGACCAGCTCGGACATGGCATTAACAAGCTCGAGCGTTTCCTGTGCTTCCTGCTCGTCGACAATCTGGATGCCGAAGCCGGCGTGCACGAGAATATAGTCGCCAACCTGCGCCGTCGGCACGAGTCGCAGCGACACGGGGCGCTCGATGCCCATCATGTCGACGGTGGCCTTGAGGTCGTCGTCGCGTTTGACTACTTTACCGGGAACGGCAAGGCACATATTGTTCCCCTTTTATACGCTTTGCGCTGGACGGGCGCTCAATAATCCATCAGTTGATGGTAGCGCTCGCGGGGTTCGCGGGCAAACGCGTTACGCCTGTGAGACGGCTGGGCGCGGCGGCGTGCGAGGGCGAGCTACTGTGATGCAATCTGCGCAAGACGAGCGCTTGCGACCGCCGCCTGACCGTAGGCGATGCAGCCGTCATTGACGGGTACGGCGTGGGGGACAAGGACAGTAAGGCCTGCGCTTTTGAGCCCGCGGGCGAGGAGCTGAAGCAGAAGTCGGTTCATGAACACGCCGCCCGAGAGCGCGACGGTGTCGATACCCTCGTGCACGCAGATATCGCTGGCGATGCGCGCCGAGGAGCGCGCGACGGCGACATGGAAGTCGAGTGCGAGCCTGTTAGCGGGCGCTCCGGCTTCAATTCCTCCCAAAAGTGCCTCAAAGAGTGCTTTCTGGTCCAGAACATAGGGGCCGTCCAGCCACGATGGGCCAGATGCGAAATAGCCGGCGTTGTCGTCGGGAAAATGGGCGATTTCGTTGTCGAGCGCGCGCCAGGCGGCGGCTTCGAGTTCTATGGCGGGTTCGCCCTCGTAGGTTGCCTTGTCGCAGATGCCCAGAATCGCTGCCGCGGCATCAAAGAGACGCCCCATGCTGCTGGTACGCGGGCTGTTGATGCCGCGCTCGATCATGGTGGCTGTCACGCTGCGCGTTTGCTCGTCGAGGCTGTCCAAAAGCCGAGCGGCACCTGGGTGCTCGAGCAGGCCGAGCTCACTGAGCAGGGCAAAGGCGTTGCGGCGGGCGTCGCGCACGGAGGCCGCCCCACCGGGGAGCGCCCAAGTGCGCAAATGCGCGGCGCGCTCAAAGCCGCCAAGGCTGGCAACAAGAAACTCGCCGCCCCAAATGGTCCCATCGGTGCCGGCGCCGGTGCCGTCAAAGGCGATGCCAAGGACACGCGCGTCGGTTGTAAGTTGGCCCGCGGCGATGGCCTCGGCCATTACACTCGCGATATGCGTATGATGGTGCTGCACCTCGACGAGCGGCAGATTGCATTTTCGCGCCTGCTCGCGCGCCCACTGGCCCGATAGATAGCTGGGATGTACATCGCAGGCCAAGGCGGCGGGCGCCAAGTCAAAGAGATCTTCCAAGCGCGTGCGCGCGGCGTTCCAGGCATCGAAGGTCCCGCCGTTTTCAACATCGCCGATATGCTGCGACACAAAACAGGTCGCCTCGCCGTTCGTCCCTTCACGCGTGAGCGCAATCGTGGCCTTTTGTTGTGGCCCGCAGGCAAGCACGCAGGACGGAGCGCGGTTGAGCGCCGGCAACGGCAGCGGCTGGGGTGCATATCCGCGAGCGCGGCGCACGGGCATAACGGTGCCGTCAACCACGCGCACCACGGAATCGTCATAGCGCGAGAGGATCGCGCGGTCGTTACCGAGCAACGCGTCGGCGATGCCGGCAGCAACGAGGTGTTCCCAGGCAAGGTCGTCGTCGGTCTCGATGGGTTCTTCGCTCAGGTTTCCGCTGGTCATGACGAGCGCGTGCATACCGCAGGCTTCTGCCGCGGCGAGCAACAGATGCTGAAGCGGCGTATAGGGGAGCATGACGCCGAGCTCGGGCAAGTCGTGTGCGACAGATGGCGCGAGGGCGAGGATGTCGGGGGAGCCGCCGTTGCCCTCGCCAACAGTGCGCCGGCGCAGCAGCACGATGGGGCGGATACTGCCAGCGAGCAGATCGCGTTCAGCATCGTCGATATGACACAGGCGCTCGGTATCAGCAAGACTGCGCACCATGACGGCAAGTGGTTTGTTGCTGCGGCGTTTGCGACGGCGCAACTCGGCCACCGCTTGCTCGTTGGCAGCGTCACAGGCTAGATGGAATCCGCCCAGGCCCTTGATGGCGACGATGCCACCGCTGGCCAGCAGCTCAACGCAGCGCTCGATGATAGCGTCGCTGGCCTCGCGTGTGGTGCCGACGGCCGGTGTCGCGGACGAATTCCCGCACGCATCGCCGTTTACAGCCTCGCGCCACGTAATATGCGGCCCGCAATCAAAGCAGGCATCGGGTTGCGCGTGAAAACGCCGGTCGAGTGGGTCGGCATACTCCGCGGCACACTTGGGACACATGGGGAAACGGTCCATCGATGTGGCCGCTCGGTCATAAGGCAGCGATCGGATGATGGTAAAGCGTGGGCCGCAGTTGGTGCAGTTGATAAAGGGGTAGTGATAGCGTCGGTCGGCGGGATCGAACAACTCGCGCAGACAATCGTCGCAGGTGGCGATATCGGGCGAGACGAGCGTCGTGTGCGCGGTCTGGTCCTGCGATGCCACAATGTGAAAGCCCTGCTCATCGGCAGTGCTCCAGCCGCCAGGCTCCAAATCCGCAATATCGACTCGCTCAACGCGGGCCGCCGCGGGCGCATGCTCAGAAAGCGCGGCAACAAAAGCATCGAGCGCATCGGCCGGAGCGTGCGCCTCGATATGCACGCCGTCGCCCGCGTTGAGCACCCAGCCGCAAATGCCGTGCGCCATGGCCTCGCGATACACAAACGGTCGCATGCCAACGCCCTGCACAATGCCCGTTACATGGATATGCGCATGTCGCATGCGACCCTCCTTCGTTGAAATGTGTGCTGTTACAGCCCCAGGCTCTGCTTGGTGGCGGCGCAGGTGAGCTCGCCGTGCTTAACGCCGCGCAGGCCCAGCAGGCGGTCGGCTAGTTCGTAGACGCGCTCGCCACGACCCTTGAGCGCCAGGATTTCCAAGCAGTTGTGGTGATCAAGATGCACGTGCATGGTCGATACGATCTCGTCGGTGTAGTCGTGCTGCACTTCGTCCAGACGGCGCGTCAGGTCGCCGGTATGGTGGTCGTAAATCATGGTGAGCGACCCGATAACATGCTCATCGGGCGTGCGCATCTGCTCCTTGGCGATCGAGGCGCGAATCAGGTCGCGCACGGCCTCGGAGCGGTTGGCCACGTCGCCGCGGCGCGCGATCTGCTCGTCAAAACGGCGCAGCAGGTCGTCGGGTGCGGTAACCGAAAAACGGACCAGCTCGGAGCCGGAGCCACTACAGTGGCAGCCCGCGTCACCGTCCGCCCCGTGCGGATGCTCGTGCTCGTACCCGCAGCCGTGCTCGTGTTCGGCCACTTTACACCAGCTTCACGGAGCCGACGGAGTTGTGGTCGGCCTCGATGGCTTCCTCGTAGCCCTCGAGCGCGTCATGCGCCTCGTGCAGCGCGGCCATGGCGGCCTCGAGCTTGGCGCCGATGCGCTCCATGTCAAAATTCTCGGTCGCATGCAGCAACTGATGGCTCCATTCGTGAGCGAGCTCGATGGTGTCGTCGACCTGCTTGACGCTCATGGCAAGCTGGCTCATGTTCATTCCAACATCATGCATGGGAAATCTCCTTTTGTATGGGGCAGTTCAGTGGTTCAGATTTTACTACGCCCGCTCTGCGCGCAGCCGCATAAGAAAACGGGTACGAGTCTGTGCGACCCGCACCCGTTCACTGGGGGCTGTTTGTGACTACCATACTATCCGTGGTTGCACTCGGTGCATCCAGAAGTCCGGCGAGCGGTGCAAAAGCGCTCATAGACGGCGGGTAAGTAACAAGCGTATTACAGATGCTTTTCCAGCAGCGCCTGCAGCCTCGCCTTGGGCAGAGCGCCAACTGAGCGGTCAATCTCCTCGCCGTTCTTAAACACAATCAGCGTGGGGATGCTCATGACGCCATACTTCATGGCCAGGTCCTGGTTGTCGTCGACGTTGCACTTGGCAACGGCGAGCTTGCCCGCCAGCTCATCGGCAACCTCGTCAACGATGGGCGAGAGGGATCGACAGGGCCCGCACCACGGTGCCCAAAAATCGACCAGCACGGGCAGGCTGTCGTTAACGATGGAATCGAAGTTCTCGGGGGTAATCTGATTAATGTCAGCCATGGTGACCTCCATAATGCGACGCGGCTCGGCCGCGTAAAACTCAGTACGACCGTGCTTATACCCAGCCGCCCGCAAAGCAACCACTCGCGGGCAGCTCTTTTATATAATGGTGGGCACGCAAACGATTGGAGAGCGCATGTCCACGTCACAAAGCCAGAAAAAAGAAGCCATCGCCCAGGCGGCCGAGCAGGAGCTCACATCGCTTGCGGTCCGTGGCGTGCGTATCGCGGGCAACGCGTGCTCGCCGATCGTGCTGGTCAAAGGCGATTTGGACGAGGCCGAGCGTTCGGGTGGCGAGCTTGCCGCCGGCCCGGATGGCGCGGCGTTGCGCAAGGCGCTTGGGGCCATCGGCTACGCACCCGAGGATTTTTGCGTGCTGGCAAGCGTCGCCGGCGTGGGTGACGGAGCGGTCGCGGTGGGCGAGACTCTGCCGTGCGAGCTGTTCCGTGAGGCGCTTGAGGCTTTGGACCCCGAGGCGGTGCTACTGCTCGACAACAACGCGGCTGACGCCATGCGCGAGACCTACGCCGATATGCTCGTGGCGATCGATGATTTCGACACCGCCATGCTCAAGCCCGGCCTGGTCGCCCATGTGCAGGGCCGTCGCGTGCTCGCGCTCGACGGTTTTGAGGCGGCGCTCACTGACAAAGCCGCCAAGCAGCGCATGTGGGCATACATCAAGCAGCTGACCCCGGCAGCCGCTCCGCTGTAGCGGATTGGCGCCGGCGAGCGATTGTCTGGCGGGCAAGGCACGCCTCGAGATCGGCGCCGCACTTCTACATCACAGCGCGCAGCTCAAACCGGTCGCCGTTAATGCGGAACTGGCAGTTGCCGTTCATGCGCTCCACGGCAAGTTTGATGCTCCTGGTGCCAAAGCCGTGGCCCGCATGCCGGGTCACGGGCATGCCGTCGACCATGCGCGGCGCGCGGTCAAACGTGTTGGAAACTAACAGCAGCAGCTGGCCGTCCTCTAATCGCAGGTCAAAGTCGACGAATCGCTTTCCTTGCGGTGCGGCGCTTGCGGCGGTGATAGCGTTTTCCAAGGCATTTGAGAGCACGCTAAACAGGTCGGCGTCACCTACGTGGATGGTTTCGGGTACGGCGGCGCGCAGGTTGGCGGTAATGCCGTTTCTATTGATATCCGAGTTAAATGACGAAAGCGCGATGTTTACGGTCTCGTTGGCGCAGAAGCGGCGTACGGCGGTGCGGTCGCCGGCTTCGCAGAGTTCGTCGATGCGATCGAGCGCCTCGTCGGTGTGGCCCTCCTCAATTAAAGCGGCCAGGCCGCGTAGGAAGTGGCGCATGTCGTGGCGCAGAATCGACAGCTCGCGCCCAGATTGACGCCAAGCCTCGAGCTCTTTGATGGCGGCGCTGTCGCGGGTTTCGAGCATCCAGCGCTCTCGCTCGGCGGTTTCCTTTTCTTCGTATTCGCGCAGGTAAACGGCAAGAAACATAAGGTAGAAGGCACAGAGCGCAAATGCCAAAAACTCAACCGTCACCACCGAGCCCGAGTGGAACAGCGTGGTGTAGACGTTGGTGGCATAGTCAAAGACGTAATAGACGAGCGGCAGGATTAAAAGGATGCCCAGCTCGGTGGTGCTTTTAATCGCCAAGCGCGGACCGATGTCGCCGGCCCAATGCAACAGGACGGCAAAGACGGCGAGTGTGGTCGCGATGCGCGCCAGATAGTACGCGATCTGCGAGTCGGTTGCGGCAAATGCGGCGATGCCCATCCAATTGCTGAACTGGCAGCTCAGATAGGCACTCGTAATGCCGAGCACGGCAAGCAGCGGGCTCAGGCGGTAGCGCGCGCACAAATAGATGACGAGCGGCAGATGCACGACGAGCGGATATACCTGGCGGGCGAAAAGCTCGCCGCCGACGGCATTGGCGATCGAAAAGGCAGCGCCGGTCACGACGCCGACCAGCACCAGTTCAAGCGCATGACGCCGGTTGATCTCGACACCGCACAGCGCCGCCGAGGCAAAGACGCCAAAGAGCAGCGTCGTGGCGTGGTGGATTGCCCAAAGGACCATTTCGACCGAGGAGACCATCAGTGTCTCCCACCCTCAAAGCGCGCCGCAAAGTAGGCGTCTTGAAATCCCTGCTTGCAGCTGCGCGAAAGCGGGATGCACGCGCCCGAGCGCATGACGATGTCCGTGCGGTCAAAGTGATCGATGTTGCGCAAGTTGACCTGGTAACTACGGTGGCATTTAAAGAAGGTGGCATTTTGCGCCAAACGGTCCTCGACGCTGCGGAACGACTCGAGTGCCTCGATATCGCGTCCGTCGCGCAGGTGGAAGACCACGTGCTTGTTGCGCGCCTCGGCATATTCGATGTCGGACAGGCGCAGGGCGTGGTAGCCAAAGGAAGTTTTGATCACGAGCTCGTCGGTTGCCGCCGGGCGCATGCTCGAAAGCTCGTTAAGTAACTGCGCCAGGCGTTCGTAAGTCACGGGTTTGAGCAGATAGTCGAAGGCGCGGACCTCGTAGGATTCCAGCGCGAACTCGGGCGACGAGGTGAGGAACACCAGGCGCACGGCGGTGTCGGCCTGGCGCAGTTCGCGTGCGGTGTCCATGCCGTTGACGAGCGGCATGATCATATCGAGCAAGATGATGTCGGCGCGCGATGCGGCATGGCGGGCCAGCAGGTCCTCGCCACGCGTGACGAGCGCAACATCGACCGCCGTGCCCGTCTCGGTCGACCAACGGTCGATCATCCGGTGCAGTCTATCTAGAAAAGCGACATCATCGTCGCAGGCAATAATCTTGAGCATTCGGCCCCCTTAAGTAGTTCGATTTTGCCACATCGGGCACGCGCCGCTTGCGGGGGTGCGGACCGTTTGCGCCCCACGGCGTGCAGCTCGCGCCAAGCGGTGTTGCGGTGGCGAAAGATGCCTCCTGCGCTATCGAAAGCCCGGCTATCCTCAGCTTGCCAGTTCGAAAATGGACTTGCCGCATGATTGAATCTTTATTTCAACTTTACACCTAGGTTTACAGCTGTCTTGTCAGCTGTAAACCTAGGTGTCATACTAAAGCCCCAAGATTCGCCAAAAGAGAGGGGCCTTGATGGCACAGAGCGCGAACATGGATGCGTCGGAGCTTGCACGCGATATCGCGGCCGGCCTGGCATCGGCAACGACGGCAACGGAGCGTGCGGCACTGGTGCCCGCAGAGCTCGTCGAGGCCATTCATCAACTAAAAACCCAACGTGACGCGGTGATCCTGGCGCACTATTACGTGGCGCCCGAGGTTCAAGCCGTTGCCGATTACGTCGGCGATAGCTTCTACCTGGCAAAGCTCGCCAAAAGCCTGCCGCAGCAGACCATCGTGTTGTGCGGCGTGGAGTTTATGGGCGAGAGCGCCAAGCTGCTCAATCCCACTAAGACCGTGCTGCTGCCCGAGCCGGGCGCGGACTGCCCCATGGCGCACATGGTCAAGCGCGAGACGGTCGACGCGGCGCGCGCCGAGTACGGCGACGACCTGGCCGTGGTGTGCTACGTCAACTCCACGGTCGAGATCAAGAGCTGGAGCGACGTGTGCGTCACCAGCTCCAACGCCGTTAAGATCGTGTCCGAGCTGCCGCAGCAGCATATCCTGTTCATTCCCGACCAAAACCTGGGCCGCTTCGTAGCCGAGCAGGTGCCGCAAAAGCACGTCATCCTCAACAACGGCTACTGCCCGCGCCATCACATCATCACCGTCGAGCAGATCGTCGACGCGACGGAGGCTCACCCCGACGCGCTCGTGCTGGCGCACCCCGAGTGCAAGGCCGACGTTCTGGCCGAGGCCGACTACATCGGCTCCACCGCCGGCATCATCAAGTATGCCGAGGAGTCCGGCGCGAGCGAATTCATCATCGTGACGGTCCGCGGCGTGCTCTACGAGCTCGAGCGCCGCTGCCAGGGCACCGGCAAGAAGTTCTACTTCCCCGCGGTACAGCCCACCTGCGTCAACATGGATCTCATCACGCTCGAGAAGCTCGTGCGCTGCCTGGAGACGGGCGAGGGCGAGGTGCAGATCGGCGTCTCGGACGAGGCAGCAGACCAGGCCAAGCTCACGCTCGACCGTATGCTCGAGTACGCAGCACGCTAGAACAATGTTGCATGAGGGACGGTCCCTTATGTCACATTCAAGGGAGAGGATTCCTGTGGAAACCAAGCAATACCCCGATATGGAGTGCGACGTCGTCATTGCCGGCTGCGGCGTGGCGGGTCTGTACGCGGCCCTCAATCTGCCGACGAGCACGCGCGTGATCATGCTCTCCAAGGGCGCGGTCGATGAGTGCGATTCGATGCTCGCGCAGGGCGGCATCTGCGTGCTGCCCGAGGGCTCGGACTACGATGCCTTCTTTGAGGACACCATGCACGCCGGTCACTACGAGAACCGCCGCGAGAGCGTCGACATCATGATCCGCTCGAGCCGTTCGGTCATCAACGACCTGCTAGCGATGGGCGTGGATTTTGAGCGCAAGGCCGACGGCAGCCTCGACTTTACCCGCGAGGGCGCGCACAGCCGTCCGCGCATTGCCTTCCATGCCGATATCACCGGCAAGGAGATCACGACCAAGCTGCTCCAGGCCGTTCGCAAGCTGGATAACGTGCAGATTTTGGAGCACGTGGCCATGACCGACATCCTGACGGGCGAGCGTGACGGCGCCACGGTGTGCACCGGCGTCGTCGCCGTTCCCGTGGACGAGAACAACTCGGTTCGTCCCGCCGACGAGCTGGCAAATGCCGCCGAGGGCGTGCATGCCGGCGAGCCGTTTAAGATCCATGCCCGCCACACGCTGTGGGCAACGGGCGGCATCGGTGGCGTATACGACCATTCGACCAACTACCCGCAGCTCACGGGCGACGCCTGCTACATCGCTCAGGAGCATGGCATTAAGATGGAGCACCTGGACTACGTGCAGATTCACCCCACGGGACTGTTCTCGCCGCAGCCGGGCCGCACCTTCCTGATCAGCGAGAGTTGCCGCGGCGAGGGCGCGATTTTGCTCAACGCCGCCGGCGAGCGCTTTACCGACGAGCTCCAGCCGCGCGATGTGGTTGCCGCCGCTATTCGCGAGCAGATGAAGCAGGACGGCACCGAGCACGAGTGGCTGAGCTTTGCCCCCGTCGAGCGCGACGTGGTGACCGGGCACTTTGCCAACATTCGCGCGCGCTGCCTGGAGGACGGCCGCGACATCTTGGACGAGCCCATTCCCGTTACGCCCACGCAGCACTACTTTATGGGCGGCGTGTGGGTCGACAAGGACGGCCGCACCTCGATGCCCGAGCTCTACGCCGCGGGTGAGACGGCCTGCAACGGCGTTCACGGCAAGAACCGCCTTGCATCAAACAGCCTGCTCGAGGCGCTGGTCTGGGGTCGTCGTGCCGCGTGGTACATGCGTACCGGCGAGTCGCTGGCCGTGGAGCAGGCGGGCGATCCCGCGCTCGATGGCCGTCATCGCGCCCTGGGCGCCGACCCTCTGGCAATCGATGATTTGGCCCGTGCCGCCGGCACGCAGGCCGTGGAGGAGTAGACCATGAATCCCATTACCATGAAGCTCGTCGTCGATGATCTGATTCTGCAGGCCCTGCGCGAGGACATCACGTTTGAGGACGTGAGCACGGCGAGCGTGTGCCCCACGGCGCGTCCCGCCACGGTGGAGCTTATCGCCAAGGCCGACGGCATCATCGCCGGCTTGGATGTGTTTGCCCGTACCTTTGAGCTGCTGGATCCGCAGAGCTCGGTGCTGTTTGATGTCTCGGATGGCGACGAGGTGCATGCCGGCGATCATGTGGGCCAGGTGCGCGGCGACGCGCGCGTGTTGCTTTCGGGCGAGCGCGTGGCGCTCAACTACCTGCAGCGCATGAGCGGCATCGCTACTTACACGCATCGGATGGCGGCTGCGCTCGAGGGCACCAAGACCGTGCTTGTCGACACGCGCAAGACCACGCCGGGCATGCGCGTGTTTGAGAAGGCGGCGGTTGAAATCGGCGGCGGCAGCAACCACCGCTACAACCTGTCGACGGCCGTCATGCTCAAGGACAACCACATCGATGCCGCCGGTGGCGTGGCGCGCGCGATCGAGATGGCGCGCGCCCATGCGTCGTTTACCACGACGGTCGAGATCGAGTGCGAGAACCTGGACATGGTGCGCGAGGCCGTGGAGGCCGGTGCCGACATTATCATGTTCGACAACATGACCCATGACGACATGGCCGCCGCCATAGAGCTTATCGCCGGTCGCGCCAAGACCGAGTGCTCGGGCAATGTGGATGCCAGCAATATCCGCGCCCTGGCTGATCTGGGCGTCGACTACATTAGCTCGGGCGCCCTGACGCACTCCGCGCCGATCCTCGACCTCTCGCTTAAGCACCTGCGTCTGCTGGACGGTAAATAATGAACGCCCGCGAGCGTCGCCGTGCCATCATGGCCGTGCTCGAGGGGGCCAAGGGGCCCGTATCGGGCAGCGCGCTTGCCCGCGAGGTGGGTGTGAGCCGCCAGATCGTGGTGCAGGACATCGCCCTGCTGCGCGCCGATGGGCACGATATCGTGGCGACCAACCGCGGCTACGTGCTGCAGGAGGCCCCCAGCAGCCCCGCCGTGCCTACACGCTTGGTCAAGGTTCGCCACAGCGTGGAGCAGGCAGGCGATGAGCTCACGAGTATCGTCGACGCCGGCGGCGCCGTGCTCAACGTGATTGTCAATCACCGCGTGTACGGTAAGATTACGGCCGACCTGGACATCCGCAATCGTCGCGATGTCGAGCGCTATCTGCGCGATATCGAGAGCGGCAAGAGCTTTCCGCTGCTGACGGTGACCAGCGGCTACCACTTCCATCGCATTGCGGCGGAGGACGAACAGACCCTCGACGAGATCGAGGCGATGCTCAAGGAAAAAGGCTACCTAGCAGACCTGATGCCCTACGAAGACGATTTGTCCTAGTCGACGCCGCATCTATAAGTTGCGGTGAAATAGTTCCTAAAATCGGCATCCAAGACATAAAACAGGAACTATTCCACCGCAACTGCCAAGGGTCCCGCTCCAAATTAGCTGCCCACATATGCAAAAGGAGGCCTCCGCGGCGATGCGGAAGCCTCCTTTTTTGTGCACGGTGTACTTTTGAGTGTGCAAGTGGGGGAGTTGTTACTCCTCGACGATCTCGGTGATCGCGCCAGCGGGGCAAGCGTCCTGGCAAGCGCCACAGGCGACGCAGGAGTCCTCGTCAGCGACGGTAGCGACGTCCTGGAGCTCCAGAACGCCAGCGGGGCAGGAGTCGACGCAAACGCCACAAGCGATGCACTCGTCGGCATCAATTACGGGATGAGCCATGGTAGTTTCCTCTCTGTTGACCGACGCTACAGGCGATGCGCGCCGGTTTGATTCGGGCAAAAACATACCACGGGAGCGACCGTTTGCAATACCCTCTGGCCGGCATCTTCATACCGTTCGCCGAGTATGCCAAGGTTTACTAAAAAACGCGCAGGTGGGGCCGTTGAGCTGCATAAATGTTAGCTAAAGGTGACTTGAAATATAGGGCGATTGAGCGTGCTTGCGGAAACCGCATCCCATTATTTTGTCGAAAAACGGGTTGCAGTTTCCGGTTAGGCCCGCTAGCGGAAAATGCGAGCCGGTATCAGCTCTCAAAACGGGATACGGTTTCCGGTTGAGCCTTCAGACGGAAACTGCGACCCGGAATCCACGCTCAAACCGGGATGAACTTTCCGCAAGACGGCCCCCAGGCACCCCCGGACGCAAACCTCAGCCATCTCTACATAGATCTCAATAGATCTGCCGAGAACTCAAACAGTGCATCTACCTGCGCATTTGAGAACCTAAACTATCAGAGATAAGAAATCTTATATGAATTGACTTAGATTTTGTATATTCCGGCCCATAAGGGGATACACTACATCCTGAAAGACAAGCCGAAGCGCCGCGCGACAGACCGTCGAGGCGGCGCGAACGCACAAGAGAGAGGGAATTTCTAATGAGTAAGATTCTTGGTATCGACCTTGGTACTACTAACTCCGCTATGGCCGTCCTCGAGGGCGGTTCTCCGACCATTATCGTGAACGCCGAGGGCGACCGCACCACCCCGTCCGTCGTGGGCTTCCGCGCCGACGGCGACCGCGTCGTGGGTAAGGCCGCTAAGAACCAGGCTGTCACCAACCCCAAGAACACCGTGTTCTCCATCAAGCGCTTCATGGGCCGCAAGTACTCCGAGTGCACCTCCGAGATCAAGACCGTGCCGTACGAGGTCAAGGAGGGCCAGGGTGGCCGTGCCGTCGTCGACATCGAGGGCAAGGATTACACCGCCGAGCAGGTGAGCGCCATGACGCTCGCGAAGATGAAGGCCGACGCCGAGAAGTATCTGGGCGAGACCGTCACCGACGCCGTCATCACCGTCCCGGCCTACTTCAACGACGCCCAGCGTCAGGCCACCAAGGACGCCGGTAAGATCGCCGGCCTCAACGTCAAGCGTATCGTCAACGAGCCGACTGCTGCTGCCCTGGCCTATGGCCTGGACAAGCAGGGCACCGACCAGCGCATCCTGGTCTTCGACCTGGGCGGCGGCACCTTCGACGTCTCCATCCTCGACCTCGCCGACGGCGTGTTTGAGGTTCTGTCCACCTCGGGCGACAACCACCTGGGCGGCGACGACTGGGATCAGCGCGTCATCGACTGGATGGCCGATAAGTTCCAGCAGGAGAACGGTGTCGACCTGCGTCAGGACCCCATGGCCCTGCAGCGTCTGAAGGAGGCCGCCGAGAACGCCAAGAAGGAGCTCTCCGCCGCCCAGCAGACCACCATCAACCTGCCGTTCATTACCATGAACCAGTCCGGCCCGCTGCACCTCAACTACACGCTGACCCGCGCCGAGTTCGAGAAGATCACCCGTGACCTGCTCGAGCGCTGCAAGCAGCCTGTCACCAACGCCCTGCGCGACGCCAAGCTTAAGCTCTCCGATCTGACCGAGGTTATCCTCGTCGGCGGCTCCACCCGTATGCCCGCCGTCCAGGAGCTCGTCAAGACCATGACCGGCAAGCAGCCCAACATGTCCGTGAACCCCGACGAGGTCGTTGCCGACGGCGCTGCCGTCCAGGGCGGCGTGCTTACCGGCGACGTCGAGGGCATCCTGCTGCTCGACGTTACCCCGCTGTCGCTGGGCGTCGAGACCATGGGCGGCATCATGACCAAGATGATCGACCGCAACACCACGATCCCGACCTCCAAGACCGAGGTCTACTCCACCGCTGCCGACAACCAGACCAGCGTCGAGATCAACGTGCTCCAGGGCGAGCGCGAGCTTGCCCGCGACAACAAGTCGCTCGGTAAGTTCCAGCTGACCGGTATCCCGGCTGCCCGTCGCGGCGTGCCGCAGATCGAGGTTACCTTCGACATCGACGCCAACGGCATCGTCAAGGTCTCCGCTAAGGACAAGGGCACCGGCAAGGAGCAGCAGATCACCATTTCTGGCTCCACTGCTCTGTCCGACGACGAAGTCGATCGTATGGTCAAAGACGCCGAGGCTCATGCCGAGGAGGACAAGAAGCAGAAGGAAGAGGTCGAGGTTCGCAACCAGACCGACAGCCTGTGCTACTCCACCGAGCAGACCCTCAACGAGCTGGGCGACAAGGTTTCCGCCGACGTGAAGTCCAAGGCCGAGGCCGCTATCGCCGACGCCAAGAAGGCGCTCGAGGGCTCTGACGTCGAGGCCATCAAGGCTGCCGGCGAGTCCCTGCAGTCTGTGGCCTACGAGCTGGCCCAGGTTGTCTACGCCGACGCTCAGCAGCAGACTGACGGTGCCGCCGGTGCCCAGCCTGCCGACGATGACGTCGTCGATGCCGACTACGAGGTTGTGGACGACGAGGACAAGTAATCATGTCCGCTCGTAAAGCTCGCACGGAGGCGGCCGCCGTTGGTGCCGCCCCCGTTGACTCTGAGGAGAAGGACGTGAAGATTCCCGTAGAGGCCGCAGACGTTACCGAGGCCAACGAGGCCCCGGCCGCCGAGGCTGCCGAGAACCAGGTAGAGGATTCCAACAAGGAGGCGACGATGACCGAGGACGAGATGGTGGAAGCCGCTATCCGCGCCGGTGAGGAAGCCGCCGACAACGACTTTAAGCTCAAGTTCGAGCAGGCTCAGAAGGAGCTTGCCGACGTGCGCAATGAGCTCGATGCTGCGGCAGAGGCTCAGAAGGCCGCCGAGGACAAGGCAAAGGACGCCACCGAGCGCACCGCCCGCCTGCAGGCCGACTGGGAGAACTTCCGTCGCCGCACCGCCAACGAGCGTATCGCCGAGCGCGAGCGCGCGACCGAGAAGCTCGTCACTGCGCTGTTGCCGGTGATCGACGATATCGAGCGCGCGATCGACCATGCCCGCAGCCAAGAGCTTTCCGACGACTTCAAGCAGTTCGTCGATGGCGTTGACGCGGTACATGCCAAGCTGCTCGATGTGTTCGCGCACGAGGGCGTGGAGCCCATCGATCCCAAGGGCGAGGCGTTCGATCCGCTCGAGCACCAGGCTGTGGGCCGCGTCGAGGACGCATCGCAGTACGACGAGACCGTCAACGATGTGTACCAGAAGGGCTACCGCATGGCGGATCGCATCCTGCGTTCCGCGATGGTGACGGTGACCTACGGTGGCGAGAAGCGCCCCGCACCGGAGCCCGAAGCGGCGCCCGAGGATGCCGCGGCCGATACGGCCGAGAGCACCGAGGAGTAATTGAGAAGGGCCCCGGGGCAACACCCGGGGCCCTTTCTGGCCTAGTGCCATATGAAAGCATGAGCCGCCGCCCGCTGGGCGGCGGATGAAACAGGAGAGGAGCTACGATGGCTGCAGGCAAAACCTTCTATGACATCCTGGGCGTATCCAAGAGCGCCTCCGACAAAGAGATCAAGAGCGCGTTTCGCAAGCTCGCGCAAAAATATCACCCCGATGCCGGCGGCGACGAGGCCAAGTTCAAGGAGATCAGCGAGGCCTACGAGACGCTTTCGGACGAGAAGAAGCGCAAAGAGTACGACCAGATGCTCATGTTTGGCGGCGTGCCGGGCGCGGGCGGCGCGTATGGCAGCGGCTACGGTGCCGGCGCGGGTGCCAGCGGCTGGGGCGACATCTTCGACAGCATCTTTAGCGGCAACGGCGCCTGGGGCAGCGATTGGGGCTCGGGCTTTGCCGGGGCTGCGGGCGCTGCCGGTGCCGGCGCGGGTCGCAGCCGTGCTCGCAAGGGCGGCGACCTGTCGCTGACCGTCGATGTGACGGCCGAGGACGCGTTTCGCGGCGTGACGCACAAGGTCACCTATCGCATTCCCTCGACAGGCGAGCAGCAGACCATTACGGTCTCGGTGCCCGCGGGCGCGGTCGACGGCGGCAAGCTACGCTACAAGCGTCGCGGCGAGTATGGCGTTGCCGGCGGCGAGCGCGGCGACCTGGTCGTGACCACGCATGTGGAGGAGCACCCGCTGTTTAAGCGCAAGGGTGCCGATGTGACCATGGAGGTGCCGATCTCGGTCTACGAGGCGGCGCTCGGCTGCACGGTTGATGTGCCCACGCCCGGCGGCGCGACGGTTCGTCTGAAGGTGCCCGCTGGCACCCAGACGGGCAAGAAGTTCCGCTTTAAGGAGATGGGTGCGCCCGACGTTAAGCACCGTGGCCGCACAGGCGCGCTGCTCGTCGAAATCAAGGTACAGGTCCCCACGAACCTGTCCGATGACGAGCGCGATGCTATGACCAAGCTGCGCGAGGCCGACACGCGCGATTATCGCGAGAAGGTCAACCGTTACAAGGCGACGTACTAGGGCGGTCGTGGCGCACACCCGCGCCCGCGGGCTTATGATGGACGATAACGAGACGGAAAGGGGTCAGGTAGCATGGCCGAGGACAATAGGAATAAACCGCTGTACATGATCAGCGTGGCGGCCGAGTTGACCGGCATGCATCCGCAGACTCTGCGCGTCTACGAGTCCAAGGGCCTGGTGAACCCCCAGCGCTCGGGCGGCAACACGCGTCTGTATTCGCGTGCCGATATCGAGCGCCTGGAGCTCATCAACCAGCTGACCGACGAGGGCATCAACCTTGCCGGCGTGGTGCGCATCCTCGATATGAAGGAGCGTGCCGAGGAGCGCGAGCGCGAGAACGAAAAGCTCCGCGCCCGCGTGCGCCAGCTCGAGGACGAGCTGCACGAGTACAAGATGCAGAAGAAGATCACCGCCCTGGCCCCGCGCGACGGCTCGGTTAACCCCGAACAGGTCATGCGCAAGCTGCTGGGTGCCGGCGGGGATCTGTAGGTTACGCCGTTCTGCCGAACGGCGTAACGGCTCGACGCTGCGCGACGTCCAGAGCGACAATTTGTCATTCAAAAGGCAAGGCATGACCAGAAGGTCTATGCCTTGCCTTTTTCATGCCAACTTGTTCGCTCTGGACGTCGCTCGCTGTCCGTCCTCAACCTGCGGCGTTGCCTTGCTCCGGATGCGGTAGTCATTGGGGACGTTCTTAAATGACTAGTCAAAGGGGACACTCTTGCGGCACTTGGCAGTTGGGGACGCTCCTTTTGTGCCGGCACTTTGGGACACTCCTTGTCCAGAGAGTGATGCAAGGTGCTCGTCCTTTGCTTTACCGAGATAAAGTGAACGTGTAGATTCGCAACCCACTCGCAACCGTTCTATGGCACGATATTGAACGAATGTATGCTATGCGCCCGAGCCTTTCGGGCAGAGTGGGAGACAGTATGGTCAAGCTGTACGAGGACGGCATCTACCTGCGCAGCGGCAGCGAGGTTGTGCCTGCGGCCGAGGCTGCCGAGCGCGGTATTACGCAGACGCCCGAGGATGCCAAGCGTGGCACCATCGCGTATTCGATCCTCCAGGCACACAATACGTCCGGAGATCCCGAGGCGCTCAAGATTCGCTTCGATGCCATGGCGAGCCATGACATCACCTTTGTCGGCATCATCCAGACGGCGCGCGCCTCGGGCATGGAGCAGTTCCCGCTGCCCTACGTGCTCACCAACTGTCACAACTCGCTGTGCGCTGTGGGCGGCACCATCAACGAGGACGACCACGTTTTTGGTCTTTCCGCGGCCAAGAAGTACGGCGGCATTTTCGTCCCGCCGCACATCGCCGTCATCCACTCCTTTATGCGTGAGAACTTCGCCGGCTGCGGCAAGATGATCCTGGGTTCCGACTCGCACACCCGCTATGGTGCCCTGGGCACCATGGCCGTGGGTGAGGGCGGCGGCGAGCTGGCAAAGCAGCTGCTGCGCGACACCTACGATGTCGCCTATCCCGGCGTTGTCGCCATCTACCTCACGGGCGCCCCGCGCCCCGGCGTCGGCCCGCATGACGTGGCGCTCGCCATCATCCGCGCCGTCTTTGCCAAGGGCTACGTCAAGAACAAGGTCATGGAGTTCGTGGGCCCGGGCATCGCGAGCATGACGACCGATTACCGCAATGGCGTCGATGTCATGACCACCGAGACCACCTGCCTGTCGAGCATCTGGGCCACCGACGAGGACACGCACGCGTTTTTGACCATGCACGGCCGCGGCGACGACTACCGCGAGCTCAAGCCCGCCGATGTTGCCTACTACGACGGTTGCGTCGAGGTCGACCTGTCGAGCATTAAGCCCATGATCGCGCTGCCGTTCCATCCTTCCAACGGCTTTGAGATCGACGAGCTCAACGAGAACCTCGAGGACATCCTGCATGAGGTCGAGCTCGAGGCCGCCAAGATCGGCGAGGGCAAGACGCACTTTAGCCTGCTCGACAAGATCGTCAACGGCAAGCTGCACGTGCAGCAGGGCGTTATCGCCGGCTGCTCGGGCGGCAACTACGACTCCGTGGTTCAGGCTGCCCGCGTGCTCAAGGGCGCCAACACCGGCTGCGGCGAGTTCTCGCTGTCGGTCTACCCCACAAGCCAGCCCGTGGCGCTCGAACTTACGCGCCGTGGCTACATCTACGATCTTATGGAGGCCGGCGCAATCGTGCGCACGGCGTTCTGCGGTCCGTGTTTTGGCGCCGGCGACACGCCCGCCAACAACGGCCTGTCCATCCGCCACACCACGCGCAATTTCCCCAACCGCGAGGGTTCCAAGCCGGGTAATGGCCAGCTGAGCGCCGTGGCCCTGATGGACGCCCGCTCCATTGCGGCGACGGCTGCCAACGGCGGCATCCTGACGCCGGCGACCGACCTGCCCGAGGACACTTGGGACGAGGCCTGTGAGTACACCTTCGACGACGCTCCCTACAAGAAGCGCGTGTACTGGGGCTTTGGCAAAGCGGAGCCTACCGACGAGCTGGTCGAAGGCCCCAACATCAAGCCGTGGCCCGCGATGGAGCCGCTCGGCGACGATATCCTGCTCAAGGTGTGCTCCAAGATCATGGACCCGGTCACCACGACCGACGAGCTCATTCCTTCGGGCGAGACGAGCTCCTTCCGCTCCAACCCGCTGGGTCTGGCCGAGTTTACGCTGAGCCGTCGTGATCCGGCCTACGTGGGTCGCTCCAAGGAGGTTGACGCCGTGGAGAAGCGCCGCGTGGCCGGTGAGTCCGCGGGTGACCTGGCAGCACTTGATATCGAGCTTGCTGGTGTGTTTGAGGCGCTGGCCGGTGCGGGCGTCGCGGCAGATGCCAAGGCGACCGAGTACGGCTCCATGCTCTATGCCAAGAAGCCCGGTGACGGTTCTGCCCGCGAGCAGGCCGCGAGCTGCCAGCGCGTAATTGGCGGCCTGGCCAACATCGTCCACGAGTACGCCACCAAGCGCTATCGCTCCAACGTGATGAACTGGGGCATGGTGCCCTTCCAGATAGAGGCCGAGCCCAACTTTGAGGTGGGCGACTACGTCTTTGTGCCGGGTATCCGCGCCGCGCTCGATGGCGACCTGAAGGACATCGCCGCCTACGTGGTGCGCGCCGACGGCGCGGTCGAGCAGATTGAGCTCTACATTGCCGATATGACGGCAGAGGAGCGTGCCATCGTCAAGGCCGGCTGCCTGATCAACTACAACAAGTTCAAGGCCGCTGCCGAGTAACGCACTTAATTGTCCGCCCGGGGCCACACCTTTCCCTCGTGCTCACGCGCTTCGCGAGGGTCGCCCGAGGGAAAGGTGTGGCCGGGGCTACCGCGACGTTCTCGTTGGGTCTTGAGGGGCGCTAATAATTGACCGGGACCACCACAAAGTTGCCTGCCCGGCGGGACCTTATTTCGATGGGGTCCAGGTTATTTCATCGTCAAATAGCCAAGTGCGTGACGAGCCACTGTTGCGCGCTGTCTGCGGATCGGGCTCGCAAGTTTGTTCGTAGGCATCTTCGGTACACCGATCCATAAAATCGACGACTGCCGTCTGGTCGCCCTCCATGACGTAGATTACGTCGCCATCCGAGATATAGACCCCCGGTCCTTCATTGTCCACGTAGCCGGGGTCGTATGAGACGTTGCACAATCTGCTCCCGTTTGCCGCATCGAGCTCAAGGGTCGAATAATACCCGCCAACCATTTGGCCATTCTTGGCTCGATATATTGCGGCGCCGTACCATCGCTTAAACGTCTTGCCTTTGAGTAAACTGGTTGCCTTGCCGATAAGCTGCGCATCTTGGGTATAGCGCGTGGCTCCAAGTTCGATTCGGGGATAGTTACTGACCCCAAGCGCTGCGGGCGTACCGTCGAAATCGACGGTGATTGAATCGGGTTTGATGATATCGGTGAGGATTTCGATGGGGTAGCTTACGGTTTCAACCGCCGCCTGCGTTGCCGAGGCAGGGAGAAATGCGAGATAGATAATGCCCACGCCGACTGCGGTAATTGCAAACGCTAAGACGAGCAGGCCGATATAGGTGGAGCGTTTCACGGCGGGTACCTCGCAAACAGTATGCATTCATTAAGATAAGTGATACCAGCTTACGACAATATTCAAAAGAAAGCGATCGGTCGAAATGACGGGGCGAAAAGGCCCTATTGGGCTTCGATTTGACCTCTAATAGAAGTATTTGCCCCACTCATTCTGGGCGTGAGGTCAATAATTGAGTCCACGAGTTTTGAGCGATACTATTCTCACTAAACTCACTCTTTTCACAGTAAGCACTATAAATACGATAGGGAGGACGACGAGAACGTTGTGACGTGCGATAGCTAAGCCGTTTAAGCCGGACTCTGACCTTGAATCTCCGCCTCTATCTGTGCGAACGGGCTATTGTCGGTTCTCGATTCCATCGCTGCGTTCTCGTTGGGTTTTGGGATCGCCAAACGTAGACTGGGCTTGATGCCGCCTCTTTTAATCGGGGCTGATTCTTCTCTGGATCACCACAAAGGGGACAGGCACCTTTGTGGTGGTTCTCGGTTTGTCTCGACTTGTAACATCTTGGCCGCTAAAAGTGGGCCTGGTGTTACAGATTTAGATTTTCGATTCGGGTGTCTTCTGTTCGTCTCGATTTGTAACAGATAGAGCTCTATTTGCCGAGTAGATGTTACAGATCGAGACAAACGGGTGCCGCTGAACAATTCGTCTCGATCTGTAACATCTGGAGCCAGAAACGGTCGATAGATGTTACAGATTGAGACGGTAGCGCACCTGTGCGGCGGCGGGCCGACATCTTTACCCCTATCTCTCAATCACTCAGAAAATCTTATATATAGAGACTTAGATTTGTGTATAAGATCGTACAAAGCTGGCAACAATACTTCTCGAACAACGTGAAGCCGCCCCGTAGGGCGGCTACCCCAAGAGAGGTGATTCCATGAGAATCGATAAGCTAGCTATGACGTCGCGCGAGGCGCTGCAGACCGCCATGAGCACGGCCGCTGACGCGCAGGCCGGCGCGGTGGAGCCGATCCACCTGCTGTCTGCCCTGCTCGGTGCCGGCGAGCGCAATATCTCCGTGATCATCGAGCGCATCGGTGCCGACCCGGCTCAGCTCGCACGCTCCACGCAAGATGCCATCGACCACTCGCCCAAGGTTTCGGGCGAGGGCCAGCAGATGGGCCTGTCCAACGAGCTCGTCCGCGTCATCGAGAAGGCCGAGAAGAAGGCCACCAAGATGGGCGACAGCTTTGTGGTGACCGAGCATCTGCTGATGGCACTTGCCGAGGACAAGGGCGAGGCCGGCCGCGTTCTGCGCGACGCAGGCGTCACCAAGGAGCGCATCGAGCAAGTCTACGAGGAGCTGCGCGGCGATGACCGCGTGACGTCCGCCGAGGACAAGACGCAGTTTGAGGCGCTGGAGCAGTACGGCCGCAATATCTGCGACCTTGCCCGCGCCGGTAAGCTCGACCCGGTCATCGGCCGTACCGATGAGATTCGCCGCACCATCCAGGTCCTGTCCCGTCGTACCAAGAACAACCCCGTGCTCATCGGTGAGCCGGGCGTCGGCAAGACGGCCATCGTCGAGGGCATTGCCCAGCGTATCGTGGCCGGCGACGTGCCGAGCACCCTGCGCGACCGCGACCTCATCGAGCTCGACATGAGCGCGCTGGTCGCCGGTGCCAAGTACCGCGGCGAGTTCGAGGACCGCTTGAAGGCTGTACTCAAGGAAGTCCAAAAGTCCGAAGGCAAGGTCATCCTGTTCATCGATGAGCTCCACACCATCGTGGGCGCGGGTGCCACCGAGGGCTCCATGGACGCCGGCAACATCCTCAAGCCGGCGCTCGCCCGTGGCGACCTGCATGCAATTGGCGCGACCACGCTCGACGAATACCGCAAGTACATCGAGAAGGACGCGGCACTTGCCCGTCGTTTCCAGACCGTGATGGTGAGCGAGCCTACCGTCGAGGACACCATTTCGATCCTGCGTGGCCTGAAGGAGAAGTACGAGATCTTCCACGGCGTGCATATCACCGATAGCGCGCTCGTGGCAGCTGCCGACCTCTCCGATCGCTACATCGCCGACCGCTTCCTGCCCGACAAGGCCATCGATCTGGTCGATGAGGCGGCAAGCCGCCTGCGCATGGAGCTCGACAGCATGCCGGTCGAGATCGACGCCACCACGCGTCAGCTCACCCAGCTGCAGATCGAGGAGCAGGCGCTCATGAAGGAGACCGATGACGCCTCCAAGGAGCGTCTGGAGGCCCTGCGCCAAGAGATCGCCGAGGTCCAGGAAAAGCTCAACGTGCAAAAGGCCGGCTGGCTCAACCAAAAGAACGCCATCGACCACGTACAGGAGCTCAAGGGGCAGCTCGACGAGGCCAAGAGCGAAGAGGAGCGCGCGACGCGCAACGGCGACCTGGGCCGTGCGTCCGAGCTGCGCTACTCCGTGATTCCGGGCCTGCAGCAGCAGATTCAGGATTCCGAGGCTGCGCTCGAGGCGCAAAAGCAGCAGGACGGCGAGGGCCTCAACGAACAGGTGACCTCCGATGAGATCGCCGAGGTCGTGAGCGCCTGGACCGGCGTGCCCGTCTCCAAGATGATGCAGGGCGAGCTCGACAAGCTGAAGGGCTTGGAGGGCGAGCTGCATAAGCGCGTCATCGGCCAGGACGAGGCCGTCTCCGCCGTCGCCGCGGCCGTGCGTCGCAGCCGTGCGGGCCTCTCCGATCCGGACAAGCCCATCGGCAGCTTCTTCTTCCTGGGCCCCACCGGCGTGGGCAAGACCGAGCTCGCCAAGGCGCTGGCCGAGTGCCTGTTCGACGACGAGCGCGCGCTCGTGCGTATCGACATGTCCGAGTACATGGAGAAGTTCAGCGTCCAGCGTCTGATCGGTGCGCCCCCGGGATACGTGGGCTACGACGAGGGCGGCCAGCTCACCGAGGCCGTGCGCCGTCGTCCGTACTCCGTGATATTGCTCGACGAGATGGAGAAGGCCCATCCGGATGTCTTCAACGTGCTGCTGCAGGTGCTCGACGACGGCCGCCTGACCGACGGTCAGGGTCGCCAGGTGTCCTTCAAGAACACGATCATCATCATGACGTCTAACGTGGGCTCCAAGGCTATTGCCGAGCTTTCCGGCAAGGACGAGGGGGAGATGCGCCATCAGGTCGACGCGGCCATGGCTCAGACCTTCCGCCCCGAGTTCCTCAACCGTATCGACGATATCGTGGTGTTCCATCCGCTCGGTATGGCGCAGATCGAGAAGATCGTCGACATCCAGCTCGCCGACGTCCGCGCGCGTCTGGCCAAGGAGCGCATGACGCTTGCCATCACCCCGGCGGCCAAGCAGATGCTCGCCGTGGGCGGCCTGGACCCGGTCTTTGGCGCCCGTCCGCTCAAGCGTCTGGTGCAGCGCGAGGTCGTGGATGCCATCGCCGCCGCTATCATCGACGGCACGGTGCGCGAGGGCGATCAGGTGACGGTCGATGTCGACAAGGACGGTGGCTTTACCGTCGTGTGCGACAACACGCCGGCGGCCACCTACGAGGTCCCCGACGCAGAGTAAATTATGGGGCCGGCTTTAACCGCACCTCATCGCAAAACGCCAAGGGCGGTGGATCCAATCGGGTCCGCCGTCCTTTTTCGTGCGACAATCGATGATGTTGAGCGGATGCGATGCAAGGAGCTATGCAGATGAAAGACGAGAACAAGACGAACGCACCGGCGGCTGAGATAGCGTCCGCCGCACCAAAGCCCGCGCCGAAACCGGCACCCAAGCCGCGCGACCCCTACATCCGTGCCGAGAACGAGGACGACGACGGCTACGATCCCTACAGCGATCGCCGCCCCGAGCGCGAGCCGATGTTCGAAGCCGACCCCTGGCGCTGAGTGCCATCCCAAAAAGTTTCCAATAAGTTGCGGTGAAATAGGGACTGTTTTGCGGTTTGAACAGCAAAAACAGTCCCTATTTCACCGCAACTGCGTTAGGGATTTTTCTACAGGGGGAGGGTAGTCATAAAAGCCCCGTCCCAAATTGACTGCTCGGGGAGTCGCATTCGAGCTCGGTTGTCCTCTTAGCCACTCGATATCCTTCGGAGCAATAACGGTGATAAAACTTGCTTAAGTGTTAATCAAGCTACACACAATCTTGCTCTCTAATTAATCAAGAATCAGTATAATTTTGATTAGCTAGAGAGCAAGATTGGAGGATCATGGCATTCAACGACTTGATCGCCCAGAAAATAAAGGACTTTGAACAGCAGGGGGTTCCGCAGGTCTTTGAGCGAGACCTTGATCTAGGAAACCCACAGGAGCCAAAGCGCGACAACATCGTAAATGTGATTGTGGGGGCCCGCCGTTGTGGAAAGACGTATCGCCTGTATCAGGAGATGCAGCGGCTTCAGGGCCGGGGCGTCGAGCTTGACCGGATGCTTTACTTTAATTTTGAGGACGAGCGCTTGCGCCCGTATGAGTCATCGCTGCTGGCGGACGTGCTCGACACGTTCTATGCGCTGTATCCTGCTGCTCGAACCGAGGGCGCTTACATTTTCTTTGACGAGATCCAGGAAATTCCCGAATGGGGTGCGTTTCTGCGGCGTGTAGTCGATACGGAGAAAGCGACCGTCTATGTGACGGGATCTTCTTCTAAGATGCTGTCCTCAGAGCTTAAGAGCGAGTTCAGGGGTCGTTCTCTTATACGGGAGCTTTTTCCGTTGAGTTTTTCGGAATACGTTCGGTATAAGACGGGGAGCGTTTTCGAGCCAGATGCGACCTTTTCCCCAAGCGATGCAGCGCTGCTTCGACATCATCTGATCGGATATCTTGAACGAGGGGGATTCATCGCGACGCTTAAGCAGACGCCCGCAGACGCGATTCAGCTGCTACAGGAATATGCTTCGCGAACGGTCGCTATGGACGTCATTGAGCGTTACGACGTCAAGAACCCTCGCCTGGCATCGCTGTTCCTAACGCGGTGTATGGCATCTTCGGGACGAGAGCTGTCGGTGAACAAAGTGTACAACGAGTTCAAGAGCAGGCAGATACCCGTCAGTCGTAATTCGCTCAGCGACTTACTTGAGTATTATGAGGACGCCTACCTGCTGTTCTCCGTGCCGGAGTTCACGCGTTCACTGGCAAATAACATGCGGTCTGCGTCTAAGGTCTACGCTGTCGACCCTGCGATGTTTGGAGCATTCTCTCCCGCATCGGCATTGGACCAGGGCCAGAGGCTCGAGACCGCAGTGTTCAATGCGCTAAGAAGAAGGACTCCCGCGGTGAGGACCGGCTCGGTCTGCCGCCTGCTGATCAAAGAGAAGAGCAAAAGCCATGAGGTGGACTTTGTGGCTGGGGACGCACTTCTCATGCGGGCTTATAGCCTGATTCAGGTGAGTGTGGATATGGCAAGTGAGAAAACGCGCGAGCGCGAAATTGCCGCGCTTGATGCCTCGATGGCCCAGTTCGATCTTGGCGAGTCGGCAATCGTTACCATGGATGAGCAGGCCGATATTCCATGCGAACACGGTGTGGTACACGTTGTGCCCGCATGGAAGTGGCTCCTTGCCTAATCATCTACGGATCGTGGGGCCAGGACCTCCTGGTCCCTTCATCACGGTTGGGGAGCACCATGATGCGCCCGGCTAGTCCTGGGCTTTGATGCTCGGCAGCAGGATCTGCGCGAGGTAGTCGGTCTCGAGTTTGGTCGCGGCGTCTGCGTTGCCGTCTTTGCCAACCAGGTCGTTCTTGATCTGGCTATACGTATAGCGGTTGCCGGTCGTCAGCTCGACAAGCTCAATGGCCGTGTCCATGGGGTAGGTCGACACGGGATTCTGGGTGCGCCCGTTGATAGTCTGGGGCACCACGTACGGATAGACGGGGCCGCTGGCATAGACGGTATAACCGTTGCCCAGGCTGACCGTGCCCAAAACCGTATCGCCGTCATCGGGCGTAAAGGTCTCGCCATCGCGCACGGCGACGAGCGTCACGAGCGGCGTATTGGCGTCGTCGCCCAGATAGATGCATAGCGTGCTGCCGTTTTGCCAAGTTGCGACCTTGCCGTACCACTCGACGGGAATATCGAGCTGGTAGAGGTCGGTTGCCTTGTGGCGAGCGTCAGCATCACGGGATGCCTGTGCCTTTTGCGCGCTCACGGCATTGACGGCGGCGTCGCGCCGCGCGGTTGCTGCCTGCTGGAGCACTTTGGCAGCCGCGGCGGAGCTCGCGCCGCCTTCCTCGGCATACTTGGCGGCGGCATCGATCTGGTCGTCAGTCACCGTGTTGGCCGAAGGCACTTTGAGCTTAAAGGTGGCCTGGGCACTTAAATCCTGTCCATCGCTCTTAACGGTGACCTGCGTCTTGGTGGTCGGGACGGTATAGATGGTGCCGTCGGCCGCGATGGGGGAGGCAGCGATGGAGAACGTGTAATCGCCGGGCAGCAGTTTGATGCCGCGGCCGCGCTCGTCAACATAGAGTGTTTCGCTCACGGAGGAGCCATCAGCGTCCTGACCGCTCACCTGTACGGGAATCTTGGAGCCGGTGGAACAGTCGAGGCCCGCGGCATGCACGCCAATCTGCACTGACATCATCGTGTGGGCATTGGCGGCGACAGCGGCAGCCTGCTCTTGCTGATATCCGTTCCAGGCGGCATAGCCTGCGCCGCCTGCGACGAGCGCGACGGCCACGACACCGGCGACCATCAGATTGCGGCGCTTGGGCGACATCTTGCGATGGCGAACCTCGGCCTCGCGTGCTGAGGGAACGGACGGTAGGGGGATATCGCCCATGGCGATGGTCTCGTCCACGGCAGGCGCAGAGCCCAGGCCGGGAAGCTCGCGGGTCAGCGAATCTTCGGCCGGCAAGCTGTCGAGCAAGATGGTTTCCTCGCTCGTGTCGGATTCGGGCTGGTCGTCGGCCTCGCATTCGGTGTCTTCGTGATCTGCCTCATCTTCGGCAGGCTCAACGTCGTCTGCATCCTGATCATCGGGCTGCGCCTCGATTTCCGGCTCATCCCGCACATCAACGCTCGAATCGTCAAACGCAATCTCGGTCAGCGCGATCTGGTCTAGGCTCTCCAGGGCCTCGGCGCACGCTTCTGCATCTTGGGCCGCATCCTCTTGGCCCATCGTCTCATCATTCATACATCCCCCAAGCTCAATATCGGGACAACACTGTACCCAAAAATGGAGCCATATAAAGCGCGTGCGAAATATAAGATCCGATTTAACCTGAGCGCATCGTTCGGCCGCATCCTCGCGGCGGCAAAAGGCCCCCGGAACGCGAACGAATCACATTCCGGGGGCTCTACAATGCGTTGAGTTGCGCGGAGCCGGCTATGCTGCTTCGTGCTCAAGCGATGTCTGCGCCAGGCGCGTTACTCGGCGTGTGCGTAATCCACCTTGGCGCGGCGAGCGGTAGCCTTCTCCCAATCGCTGGTGCCCTCAAAGACATCCTGCTTGTAGGGATTGCGGCCGAGCTTCTTGGCACGGTAGGCGATGTAGATGATCGCGGCGACGTTGGCGACCAGTGCGGCGATCGAGACCGCGGTGGCGGCGCCGGGGTCGAGCGTGGAGTGGGTCACAAAGATGGACTCCTCCTGGAAGTACGGGAACACCTGGGCAAACATGCACCAAATGGCCAGCGTAAAGGCACGGTTCTGGATCCAGCCGCCCTTGTTCCAGATAAAGGCGGCGACGGTGGGCGCCAGCAGCAGCGCAAAGCCGCAGAACCAGGAGTGGGTGGGCAGGCAGTTGTAGGTGTAGCAGAAGTTCCAGATATCGTAGGCGATGATGTAGACCCAGGTCATGTCGGGCCACAGCATGTCGGTTTGATCCTCGGAGGCGTAGACGCTCCACCAACCGGTCATGCAGAAGATGTTGATGATACCGGCGATGCCGTTGAACACGTTGTTCCAGCCGGCCAGCTGTGTGGCGCCCTCGGAGGTGACCCAGGTGGACTCGCCCAGGACAAAGAAGTGATAGGCACTCTCGAAGTCGGACACGACGGCAATCATGATGTTGATGGCGACGATCACAAACGGCCATGCGCGGAACCAATGCGCCTTGCCGATCTTTCCCCACTGGTACTTAATGGCAATGAAGCCCCAGCAACCGGCGAGCGCCGCGTATACCTTGGCGTAGTGGAACCAGCTGTTCTGGTACACATGGGTGGGGTTGATGAGCGCCCACTCGGCGCCCTGCGAAACGCCCACGGCGATGGCGACGCAGTAGATGGTCATGGCCAGCGGAGCCACGCCAAAGATGATTGCCGCGCCCAGCTTGGTGCGGCGGCCGACCTCGTTGAGCACAATCAGGCCAATAAAGACCATGGCCCAGCCGGCCCAGTGGATAAGGGTATCGCTACCCCAAACATCGAACAGCATGCTGCTCTCCTTTCACACGCCCGCGGCCCCTCTTCTGATCGCGGGCAGTTTGGCCAAATGTCGTCAGTTCTGGGGCTTGCGCTCCGGATACTTGGCGGTATAGCCCTCGATGTGGAGTGTCGAGGCGATGATTTCCTTGACCGTCTCGTCGGGCACATCGGGGTGCGTGCGGATATACATCAACAACCCCATGATGAGGGTGTAGAACGTCTCGTAGACATGGTCGATGCGTAGCTCATGATGGGCGACAAAATCCACTACGGTGGTGTCGCAGATATACTGCGCCACGCGCTGGACCACGTTGTGCAAAAAGCCGCCGTAGAGCGCGCCGCTGCTCGAGGTAAGCGTGCTCGGCAGCTCGTGGCCGCTGGCGACCAGGCGCTTAAAGAGCGGGGCGACGGTGTCGAGCGCGCCCTCGATATCACCGACGGTGCGGTCGGCGTTCCACTGCTCGAGTTCGGAGATAAAGCCGTCGATCGCCTCGTCCATAACAGCGGTGACGGCGGCGTCCATGTCGGCGAAGTAGTGGTAGAACAATGAACGCGTACAGCCGGCTCGCTTGGTCACGGCCGATACCGATAGGTGGGATACGCCCAGCTCGGAGCTTACGGTGCGCACGGCATCGAGGATCTCGCGACGGCGTTCGTCGCCCGTCAGGCGCTTTGCCGCGCTATCGGATGCGGGGACGGCATCGACTACAGAGGTACCTGCTGTGTTGTTGCCCATGTTTTGCCGCCTTTCATCCTCTTTTGCCTGACCGTTCGCCTAACAGTCTTGAATATTGTTGACGGTTCGTCAATACTATTTTTGACACAATGTCAACAATGGCGGGTGAACGGCATGGGGCATGCCCGGCCTGCAAAAAAGAGGGGCGCTGCGGCCTCGTCGGGCTGCGGCAAGAGAAGGGACAACCATGATTCTCAACGGACCGGGGATTAGCTACACCGAGCCCGACATCGGTTCGGAGTTCGTGCCGCCGCTGCCGGAGCATCCGCGCGAGGCCATCGTCAAGCTGTGCGAGCACTGCACCAACCGCCTGCTGCATCGCGACGAGCTGCTGGGCTACGAGTACTGGTCGTTTGCCGAGGCCGCGACCGACGAGCAGGCCGAAGTGCTCTGCAAGATGAAGATGCGCCGTCCCTATACGCTGTCCGAGATGGTCAAGCTCACCGGCATGCCCGAAGCCGATATCGAGAAGATGCTCGACGACATGAGCTACACGGGCCTGCTCGAGTACAACTGGGAAAACCCCGAGCGCGCCAAGCAATGGGTGTTGCCCATGCTGGTGCCGGGTTCCGCCGAGTTCCTCAACATGCGCGTGAGCCAGCTCGAGGAGCACCCGGTCTATGCCAAGTTCTTTGAGCAGGCGTCCAAGGGACCGCTGTCCAAGGCCACGCCGATGGTGCCGCCCGGAGGCGCCGGTATCGGCATGCATGTCATTCCGGTCGAGAAGGCTATCGACGCCGCGAGCACCTCGGTGCCGATCGAGCATATCGAGCATTGGCTCGACAAATACGATGGCAAATATGCCGCTAGCACCTGCAGCTGCCGCGCGAGCCGTCGCGTGATGGGTGAGGGCTGCGCCGACGACCCCGCCGACTGGTGCATTGCCGTGGGCGATATGGCCGACTATGTGGTTGAGACCGACCGCGGCCATTACGTGACGCGCGACGAGGTCTACGACATCCTGCGCCAGGCCGAGGACAACGGCTTTGTGCACCAGATCACCAATATCGACGGCGAGAACAAGATCTTCGCTATCTGCAACTGCAACGTCAACGTGTGTTATGCCCTGCGCACCTCGCAGCTGTTCAACACGCCCAACCTGTCGCGCTCGGCCTATGTCGCCAAGGTCGAGAAGGACAAGTGCGTTGCCTGCGGTCGCTGCGTTGAGGTGTGCCCGGCCGGCGCCGCCAAGCTGGGCCAGAAGCTCTGCAGCAAAAAGGCCGGCGGACAGGTGCCCGAGTATCCGCGCCAGGAGCTGCCCGACGCCACCAAATGGGATCACACCAAGTGGTCGCCCAACTACCGCAACGACAACCGTATCGAGACGCATGAGTCCGGCACCGCTCCCTGCAAGACGGCCTGCCCTGCGCACGTTGCCGTTCAGGGCTATTTGAAGCTCGCGGCTCAGGGTCGCTATGACGAGGCCCTAGCACTCATTAAGCGCGAGAACCCGCTGCCCGCTATCTGCGGCCGTGTGTGCAACCGCCGCTGCGAGGACGCCTGCACCCGCGGCCGTGTGGACGCCGCCGTGGCCATCGACGAGGTCAAGAAGTTCATCGCCCAGCGCGATCTGGATGCCGCGACCCGCTACGTCCCGCCCGTGGTGACGCCGACGCGCGCTGGCGGCTTTGATCAGAAGATCGCCATCATCGGTGCCGGTCCGGCCGGCCTGTCCTGTGCTTTCTATCTGGCCGAGAAGGGCTACAAGCCCGTCGTGTTCGAGAAGAACGAGCGCCCGGGTGGCATGCTCACCTATGGCATTCCCAGCTTTAAGCTGCAGAAGGACGTCATCGAGGCCGAGGTCGAGATCATTCGCCTGATGGGTGCCGAGTTCCGCTATGGCGTGGAGGTCGGTCGTGATGTGACGCTCGACGAGCTGCGCGAGCAGGGCTTTAAGGCCTTCTACGTTGCTATTGGCTGCCAGGGCGGCCGCCTTGCCGGTATTCCGGGCGAGGATGCCGAGGACGTGACCGTGGCCGTCGACTTCCTTCGCGAGGTTAACAGCGGCAAGATCGATACCCTGTCCGGCCGCACCATTGTGGTGGGCGGCGGCAACGTGGCCATCGACGTTGCCCGCAACGCCTGCCGTCTGGGCTCTGAGCACGTTGAGATGTTCTGCCTGGAGAGCGAGGTCCAGATGCCCGCCAGCGAGGAGGAACGTCGCGAGGCCGTTGAGGACGGCGCTCACATCAGCTGCGGTTGGGGCCCCAAGGAGATTCACCTGGACGAGGCCGGTCGTGTGTGCGGTATCACCTTCAAGCGCTGCACGCGTGTCTTTGACGACGAGGGCCGTTTTGCGCCCGAGTACGACGAGAACGATCTGCGCCGTGTCGATGCCGACCGTGTCGTCATGTCGATTGGCCAGTCCATTGTGTGGGGCGACCTGCTGGCTGGCTCCAAGGTGGAGCTCGGCCGCGGCCAGGGCGCCCTTGCCGATCCCCAGACTTACCAGACCGCCGAACCCGACATCTTTGTGGGTGGTGACGTCTACACTGGCCCCAGCTTTGCCATCGACGCTATCGCCGCCGGCCACGAGGCCGCGGTGTCCATCCATCGCTTTGTGCAGCCGGGCTCCACGCTCACCATCGGCCGCAATCAGCGCCGCTACACCGCACTCGACCGCGACGACGTTGTGCTCGAGAGCTACGACAACGCGAGCCGCGAGGTTGCGCATGTGGACCGCGAACGCGAGAAGGCTGCGCCGTTTAGCGAGTATGTTGAGACCTTTACCGAGGAGCAGGTGCGCGCCGAGACCGCCCGCTGCCTGGGCTGCGGCGCCTCGATTGTCGACCCCAACAAGTGCATCGGCTGCGGCCTGTGCACCACCAAGTGCGCGTTTGACGCCATCCATCTGGATCGCGACCGCCCCGAGTGCTCCACGATGGTCAAATACGAGCAAAAGCTCCCAAGCCTGGGCAAGTACGCGCTCAAGCGCGCCATCAAGATTAAGTTCGGTCGCAAGTAAGTAGCCATAACGGGAACGGCGGAAGAAAAAGTGCATGAATTGGGGATCGTTTACCACATCATTCGTGATGTCGAGAATGTAGCGCGCGCTCATGGCGTGCGTCGCGTTTCGAGCGTAACGTTGCTGTTGGGCGAGGTCTCGGGCGTCGTTCCCGACTTGCTGCTCGACGCTTGGCGCTGGGCAGCAGATAAAAAGCCTATCGCGCAGGGCGCGGAGCTTGTTGTGGAGCCCGTCGAGGCTGTGACGCATTGCGAGGCATGTGGCCGCGACTACGCGACGGTCGAGCACGGCAAGACCTGTCCCCATTGCGGTAGCGGCGAGACATACCTGCTGCAGGGCCAAGAGGTCATGATCAAACAGATCGAGACCCCCGAAGAGGATCCGGCAGACGCTGCTCCTGACGGCCTCTCCGACGCCCCCGATGCCGTCGACGCCGCCAACCCACTCCACATCGCCTAGGATTCCCTATAAGTTGCGGTGAAATAGTTCCTAAATCCAGCCTTCTGGCTCTTAAACAAGAACTATTCCACCGCAACTATTTTGAGTGGTTTCATAGACCATAAGTCACGAAAATAGTCAAGCCATGTCTGTTTAAACAAAATAGCGGCAGTACAAGCGCATTCGCGCTTGCCTAAAATCGATATTAATGAACAGCCTGCTTGTATCTGTAAAATGCTTGGCTTGATGAGCGACGCCTTGTCGTGTAATGAGTCAAAAAGCAGTAACGTAATCAACTTGTAACAAACCTAGACGTTTAAACAAATAATCCAACCTTTTGCGGATTTAGCTATAATTCCACAAACCAAACAGCTATACTCCTTTCATGTCGTGTAGGAAATACGTAGACAAAAAGGAGGTTATGTGATGGTAAGTATTGTTCTTGCTAGCCACGGGGACTTGGCAGCTGGAATCAAGCAGACGGGCTCGATGGTCTTTGGCGATCAGCCGTCTGTTGCCGTGGTCTCGCTCGAGCCGAGCATGGGCCCCGACGACTTCCGTGCCAAGGTCGAGGAAGCAATCGCTTCCTTCGAAGACCAGGAGCAGGTGCTCTTCCTCGTTGATCTGTGGGGCGGCACGCCGTTCAACCAGATCAGCGGGCTCATCGAGGGCCACGATTCCTGGGCTATCGTCACCGGTGTCAACCTGCCTATGCTCATCGAGGCATATTCGCAGCGCTTTGACGCAAAGAACACTGCACATGCGATCGCAAAACATCTCGTGACTGAGGCTAAGGCTGGCGTGCGTGTCAAGCCCGAGTCTCTGGAGCCCGAGGAGAAGAAGCCGGCTGCGGCCGCCGCTGCTCCTGCAGGCGCCATCCCTCCGGGAACGGTCATCGGCGATGGGCACATCAAGATCGCCCACGTCCGTATCGACACCCGTCTGCTTCATGGTCAGGTGGCCACCACGTGGACCAAGCAGATCAACCCCAACCGCATCATCGTGGTTTCCGACGGCGTTGCTCACGACGAGCTCCGTAAGACCATGATCGAGCAGGCTGCCCCTCCGGGAGTCCATGCCAACGTCGTGCCCATCAAGAAGATGGCCGAGGTCGTCAAGGACACGCGTTTTGGTGACACCAAGGCCATGCTGCTCTTCGAGAACCCGCAGGATCTGCTCAAGGCCATCGAGGCCGGCGTCGACATCAAGGAAGTCAACATCGGTTCCATGGCTCACTCCAAGGGCAAGGTCGTCGTCACCAACGCCGTCGCTATGGGCGATGACGACGTCAAGACTCTCGAGGCCCTCAAGGCCAAGGGCGTCAAGTTCGAGGTCCGCAAGGTTCCTTCGGATTCCTCCGAGGATCTCGACGCCATGTTGAAGAAAGCTAAGGCCGAACTGGCCGCTCAAGCATAGTAAAGGAGGGTCCGATACATGTCTGCAATCACTATTCTGCTTGTTGCGATTGTCGCGTTGCTTGCCGGTATGGAAGGCATTCTGGATGAGTTCCAGTTCCATCAGCCGCTCGTGGCATGCACGCTTATCGGTCTCGTAACCGGTCACCTTCAGGAGGGTATCCTCCTGGGCGGTTCGCTCCAGATGATGGCCCTTGGCTGGGCTAACGTCGGCGCCGCTGTCGCGCCTGACGCCGCTCTGGCCTCGGTCGCTTCTTCGATCATCATGGTGCTCGCCCTCAACGGTGGCGCCACCGATTCGGGTAAGGCCGTTACCACCGCTATCGCCGTCGCCGTCCCGCTGTCGGTCGCCGGTCTGTTCCTGACCATGATCTGCCGTACCATTGCTACCGCTATCGCTCACGCCATGGACGGTTGCGCCGAGAAGGGCGACTTCTCCGGCATCGAGCGCTGGCAGTACATTGCCATCCTTATGCAGGGCCTTCGTATCGCCATTCCGGCAGTGCTTCTGTGCGTCATCCCGGCCGAGGCCGTTACCAACGCGCTTAACGCTATGCCCGACTGGCTGTCCGGCGGCATGGCTGTCGGCGGCGGCATGGTCGCTTCCGTCGGTTACGCCATGGTCATCAACATGATGGCCACCAAGGAGACCTGGCCGTTCTTCGTCCTCGGCTTTGTCCTTGCTGCCATCCCTCAGCTCACGCTGATCGCCCTTGGTCTCATCGGCATCTCCCTTGCCCTCATCTACCTTGGCCTTAAGGATCTGGCCAAGCAGGGTGGCGGCATGGGCGGTGGCTCCGGCGACCCGCTCGGCGACATTCTGAACGATTACGAGTAGGAGGGGAGTGATACATATGGCAGAGAACAAGATTCAGCTCACCAAGGCTGACCGCAAGAAGGTTTGCTTCCGTCATCAGTTCCTTCAGGGCTCGTGGAACTACGAGCGTATGCAGAACGGCGGCTGGTGCTTCGCAATGATCCCTGCGATCAAGAAGCTCTACACCAGCAAGGATGACCAGATTGCCGCTCTTAAGCGCCACCTGGAGTTCTATAACACCCACCCCTATGTTTCCGCCCCCGTCATTGGCGTTACCCTCGCCCTCGAGGAGGAGCGCGCCAACGGTGCTCCGATCGATGACGTCGCCATCCAGGGCGTCAAGGTCGGTATGATGGGCCCGCTCGCCGGCGTCGGTGACCCCGTCTTCTGGTTCACCCTTCGCCCGATTCTGGGCGCTCTGGGCGCTTCCCTGGCCATGTCCGGCAGCATCGTCGGTCCGCTGCTGTTCTTCTTCGCGTGGAACATCATCCGTTACGCTTTCCTGTGGTACACGCAGGAGTTTGGCTACAAGGTCGGCTCCTCCATCGCCAAGGACCTCTCCGGTGGTCTGATGGGCAAGGTCACCGAGGGCGCTTCCATCCTGGGTATGTTCATCATCGGCGCCCTGGTCGAGCGCTGGGTGTCCATTTCCTTCACCCCGATCGTCTCCACGGTCAAGCAGTCTGCTGGTGCCTTTATCGACTGGGCTAGCCTGCCCTCCGGTTCCGAGGGTATCAAGGAAGCGCTGACGATGTACAACTCCGTCGGTGCTACCGCCCTTGATCAGATGAAGGTCACCACGCTTCAGGCCAACCTCGATCAGCTCATCCCCGGCCTTGCCGCCGTGTGCCTGACCCTGCTGGTCTGCAAGCTCCTCAAGAAGAAGGTCAGCCCGATCGTCATCATCCTGGCTCTCTTCGCCGTCGGCATCATCGGTCGCTTCTGCGGCTTCATGTAAGCACGTTTCGGCTTAAGACCGAGAATTGCTAGGCAAGGGCTTTTGAGCCATTGAAACGGACCGCACCCGGTGGGTACACTGGATGCGGTCCGATTGTTTTTATTGGAGGGCGAGGCGCGTATGGCGCAATCTCAGAACAGCACGGTCGATCTGGCAACGCCGGCAACCTGCCTGATGGGGCTTACCAGCCACGGTAACGTAATGGTGGGCAATAAGGCGTTTGAGTACTATAACGAGCGCAATCCCGAGGATTATATTCAAATCCCGTGGGACGAGGTCGACTATATTGCCGCCGAGGTTTTACGCGGCACCAAGAAGATCACGCGTTTTGCCATCTTCACCAAGGACAACGGTCACTTTACGTTTTCGACGCGCGACGACAAAGAGACGCTTCGTGCGGTCCGCAAGTACGTCGACGAGGACAAGCTCGTGCGCTCGCCCGACTTCATCGATGTGACGGCCAAGGGCGCCAAGAGCATCCCCTCCGTTATCAAAAACCTCTTCCACAAAGGCAACTAGTCGTTGGGTAGTCGTTGGGGAAATATCATCCCGGTTTGAGCGCCTATTCTGGGATGCAGTTTCCGGAACAGGCTCAATTGGGAAACCATATCCCGTTTCGAGCTCAAATTCCGGGTCGTAGTTTCCTAGAGAGGCCCCATCCGGAAAGCCCGTCCCAGATTTCGTCTGGATAGTGGGACACGCTTTCCGGAAGGCTGTTCCACCGTAACTTCGAAGAGTGGCTATGCGCTGCATGGCAGTGGCGCAAATCTGCTACACTAGTACAACATGCCTCCGTAGCTCAGGGGATAGAGCACCGCTCTCCTAAAGCGGGTGTCGACGGTTCGAATCCGCCCGGGGGCACCAGAGGAATATCGAGCCCGGTACCGCTACGGTGCCGGGTTCTTTTGGTTCAATGCCATGTCAAAAACGAAGCGCCCGCTTGCTGGGGGAGCAAGCGGGCGCCTGTGAGCGAATATGTTTGCGGCGAGAGCCGTGATGAGCGGTGGGGTGGCGACTAGTTGGTCGTACCGGAATCGTCGCCCGTGCTCGTGCCCGAGCCCGAGCCCGAACCAGAAAGTGCGACCGTCAGCGTAATCGTGCTGTCGGTGGACTGCTTGCCAGTGGGGGAGACGCCCGTAACGGTGGCATCCTCGTTACCGCTTACGGGATTGCCGTTCTGGTCACAGAAGCCGATGTTATAGAAACCGGCGTTGTTGAGCGCGGTAACGGCGGCGGAGATGCTCTTGCCGTACAGGTTGCCCGGGACGGTGGCCTTGCCGGACTTCTTGGCAATGACGACGGTAATCGTGGCGCCGGGCTTCTGCTTGCCGCTGGGGTTCCAGCTGATCACGGTGCCCTCGGTAACCGAGTCGTTCTCCTGGTAGCTCACGTCGACGCCAAAGCCTGCCATATCGAGGGCGTTGCGCGCCTGGGCCTCGGTCATGTCGGTCAGGTCGGGGACGGACGTGGTATCCGGGCCGCTCGAGACCTTGTACGAGATGGTCGTGCCCTTCGCGACTTCCTTACCGGCTTCGGTGCCCTGCTCAAAGACCTGGCCCTCATCAGCCTCGTTGGCCTCCTCGGAGGCGTTGCCCTTCAGGCCAACGCTTGCCAGTGCGGCTTCTGCTTGGTCCTTGGTCAGGCCGACAAGTTTGGGAACCTCAACCTTTTCGGAGGGCTTGGGGCCCTTGGAGATTACCAGGTTCACCTTGGTGCCCTTGGTCTTCTTGGTGTTGCCGTTGGGCGTCTGCTCGGCGACCTTGCCCTCGTCGACATCGTCGTTGTAGCTTTGGTCGATGGTGCCGACCTCGAGGCCGGCTTCCTTGATCAGCTCGACGGCAGTCTGCTGGTCCTTGCCCAGCACATCGGGCACGGTGACCTGCTCGCCGCCAAAGAGTCCTGTGGCAAAGGCCACCACGATGCCGATGACGGCAACGGCTGCCACCACGGCGGCGATGATCTTGTTCTTGTTGGATTTGGGCTTTTCGACCTCGTAGGAGCCGGTGGAGCCCGAAACCGAGCTACGGGCGGTATTTTGGCCGCTCACGCCCGAGACGGGACGCACCATGGCGCGCGTCTGATCGGAAAGCTCGCGAGTCTTGGTGGCGCCCAGCTCACCGGGGGCACCGATGATGCGCGTGGGCTCCGAGACGTTGACGGCACGGCCCGACAGGTAGCTGTTGAGCACCTGACGCAGCTCGTCGGCGGTCTGGAAGCGGTTTGCCGGGTCCTTCTCCATGCACTTGAGGATGATGCGCTCAAGGTCGGCGTCGACACCGGAGTTGATCTGGCTCGGCGGAATAGGCAGCTCGTTGACCTGCTTGAGTGCGACCGAGATAGCGTCGTCACCGTCAAAGGGGACGCGGCCGGTGGCGCACTCGTACATCACGACGCCCAGCGAGTAGATATCCGAGGTGGGGCCGAGGTCCTGACCACGGGTCTGCTCGGGGCTGACGTAGTGGGCGGTTCCCAGCACGTTGTTGTCTTGCGTGAGGTGGCTGTTCTTGGCGCGCGCGATGCCAAAGTCCATCACCTTGATGTTGCCGTCGGGCAGCACCATGATGTTCTGCGGCTTAATGTCGCGGTGGATGATCTCGTGCTTGTGGGCGACCGAAAGCGCGGAGCTGATCTGCGAGCCGATCTGGGCGACCTTCTTGGGGTCGAGGGCGCCGTGGCTCTTGATGCCGCTCTTAAGGTCGGTGCCGCGCAGGTACTCCATGACGATGTAATAGGTGTCGCCGTCCTTGCCCCAATCGTAGACGCCCACGATATAGGGGGAGGAGAGACCGGCTGCTGCCTGGGCCTCCTGCTTAAAGCGTGCGGCGAAGGTTGCGTCGCCAGCATACTGCGGCAGCATGATCTTGACGGCTACCGTGCGGTCGAGGACCTGGTCCTGTGCACGGTAGACGGTCGCCATGCCGCCTGTTCCCACCTTATCCTTGAGGAGGTATCTTCCCCCGAGGACCCTCTGTTCCATTCCTGCTCCTAACATAACTATTCGCTCAACGATGTGTGTAGTACCTACGATGTGGCCGCTGGGGCCGTGTGGCGCGTTGCCGCTAACTCTTCGGCCGCGGCGCGCCTCGGGTGTCCGATTCGATCATGGGCATCACGCTCCCTGTGCGGCAAGCGCCGCGGTCAGGACGATACCGGCGATCTTAGCGGCCTTGACGTCATGCTTGTCGAAATCCTCCAAGGCCACCGAGATGGCGACCGTGGGTGAATCGTAAGGTGCAAAGCCAACGAACATCGAGTTGACGTTGGTGCCGCCAGTCTCGGCCGAGCCGGTCTTGCCGGCAACCTTGACGCCGGGGATTTGGGCATCGGTGCCGGTGCCGGACTGGACGACGGCAAGCATGGCCTGCTTGACCTGGTCGGCCGTGGCGGAGCTGACGGCCTGACCCAGCGAGCGGGACTGCGTGGTCTTGACCACGGTTCCGTCCGGGGCGAGTACCTGGGCTACAAAGTACGGGTCCATGACCACGCCGCTGTTAGCGATGGCGGCAGCAATCACGGCGTTTTGCATGACGGTGGTCTGCGGGCCGGGCGTGTGGTCCATGCCGACAGGCTGGCCGGCGCCGGCCCAGGCGGTCTCCCACTCGGTCATGAGCGACGGGTCGGCCATGATGGAGGCCGCGGAGGTCAGGTCCTGGCCGAGCTTTTGGCCGTAGCCAAAGGCGTTGGCAAACTGCACGAGCGTGTTTGCGCCAACTTCGTTTGCCACCTGGCCGAAGACGACGTTGGAGGACACGGCAAAGGCCTGCTGCAGGCTGATGGTGCCGTAGCTCTCGTTGGCATAGTTGGTGACCGGTGCGTTGCCGATGTCCATGGAGCCGGGCGCCTGGTAGGTGCTGGTAAGGCTGGCGGTACCGGTCTCGAGTGCCGCGGAAAGCGTAACGACCTTAAACGTTGAGCCCGGCGTGTACAGCGCGTCCATGGCGCGATTGTACATGGAGCCGTCCTCGCCGCCGCCCGTCTGCAGCAGGGCATCGATGTTGGTGTTGTCGTAGGTGGGCGAGCTGGCACATGCGAGCACCGCGCCGGTACGCGGGTCGATGACCACTACAGCGCCCTTAAAGCCCTTGAGCGCCTGCTCGGCCGCCGTCTGGATACGCGAGTCGATGGTGAGCTTGGCGGTGTTGCCCGGCTGGGTCTGGCCCGCGAGCGACGCGATGGCGTTGTTCCAGCTGGAGTAGTCCTTAGAACCGGTGAGCGTGTCGTTCATGACGCTCTCGATGGCGGTGGTGCCATACTGCTGGCTCACGTAGCCAACCACGTGCGCTGCCAGGTTACCGTTGGGGTAGGAGCGTACGTAGGTGCCGTCCTCCTGCTGCAGCGACTCGGCCAGCGTCACGCCGTCGGACGTGATGATGGAGCCGCGCTGGATGTACTTGGAGCGGGCGATGGTGTGGTTGTTGGTCGGCATGTCCTGATAGTCCTTGGCCTTAATGACCTGGACATAGGTGAGGTTGCCGATAAGGATGGCGAACAGCGCCGTAAAGGCGAGCACCGCGCGGGTTAGACGGTTGGCGAGCGCAACGCGGCCGAGCACACCGGATTCAGGCGTGTCGAGCAGGCGACGGCGCATGCGCGAGCCGACGGAATGGCTGGC
>CABPWH010000008.1 GCA_902461085.1 uncultured Collinsella sp.
GCGACGGACTGGGGGACACCACCCGCGGCAACGGGGCGTCCCTGCCGCTCGCGTGCTGCCGTCTCGCGCTCGCGCGCTTCGGCACGCAGCTGCTCCCACTGGGCGGTGTCGTGCAGCTGCCAGCCCTCAAAGCCCCAGCGCTCGCGGGCGACCCCCGGGGCGCGGTCGGTCAAAATATTCACGGCCTCCAGCAGCAGGCCGCCGCCGGCGCACGAGGCGTCGACCAGCGTGGGCAGGGCTTCGTTCTCGTAATCGTCGGCCGTTAGCCCGCGCTCGCACAGTGCGGTCCAGCCGACTTGCGCCAGCACCAGGGCGGCGTAGTCGGGGCGCAGCACGTGAGTGCCCTCGCCGGCGCGGGTCGCGGCGGGCGGCAGGCGCTTGAACAGCGGGTCGCCCGAAAGGTCCAGGCTGATGCTCGCGCGGCGCTGACGCAGCGAAAGTAGTAGGTGAACATCGGGGTCGGCGGCATCGACGTCGGCGCGACGGCCCGTGGTTTCGGCCAGGCGGTCGCACAGCGCGTCCTTGGCGCGCAGGGCCGAGAAGCGCGTGTTGCGCAGCTGTTCGGTCACGCCGCGGGCGGTGATGGCGATAGTGGCGCCGGGGCGGATGATGGTCTCCCAGGCGATGTCGTAAACGCTATCGTACAACTCGTCGGCATCCTGCGCCTCAAAGCGTTCGAGCACCACGAACACGCGGCTGGCCAGGCGTGACCATAGGCATGCGCGGTAGCCTTCTTCGAGCTCGCCCTCAAACGTAGCGCGGCCCTTCAGACGGCGGACATGCGAAAGCCCGAGCCGTTTAAGCTCGTCGGCGAGTGCGGACTCAAAGCCCTCGGGGCAGCTTGCATAAAATTCCATGGGTGACCTCTCTGGTTGCGTTGCTCCATTATATGATGGATGCTTCGTTTACTCTCGCCCCCGAAGGGAACCCATATGATTGATGCGTGCTCCTTGATTCCCATTTTCATTGCAACAGCCTCAGGACTCGGGGCCTCGCACAGGTTCCCGCCGCCTTACAGAACTGAAAGCTGGGCGTAGGGCAAATCCATGGCACGTGACCTGCGATTGCTCGGCCATAGATGGCGTAATCGAGGCCAAGGGAGGGCATCATGCGCGAGGGAAACGAGAGCTGGTTCTGGCACGCGAACGACATGGTGGTGGCGGGCGACATGAACCTCGTGGTCCGCGTCCTGTGGGTCGCGCTCATCGTAGGCATCGGCGTCGCGACGATGGCCACGCTCTGGATCGTCACGAGGTAGCGCGCCACGAACGGATGACGAGGCACGCGGCGCATGCCACGCTGGCGGAACCCTAGCCTCGCTGCTGGACAATCTGTTCGATGAGCTTCGCGACGGAGTCCTCGGCTGCGTCCCCGATCAGGTGATGGGCCGCGGCCTTCGCCTCTGGCATCGCGCCCGCGACTGCGTAGGAGTTCGGCACCTTTTCGAGGAGCGTCACGTCGTTTTCCGAGTCTCCGATAAAAGCGACCTCGTCCAGCGTGACCCCAAGGCTGCCGAGAAGCGCGTCGAGTCCGTTTACCTTGCTCCAGCCAGCCGGAACAACATCGAGGAAGAATGGGACGGGCGAGGGGAAATCAAGCTCTGGGCAGGCTTCCTTGCATCGACTCCGAACGACTTCCGTCGGGGCGGAGCTGACGTTGACGAAGATGCCGGCGGTGATGACGTCACGGTTCGTGGGCACGTCTCCGAGCGCCATGTCTCTTCCGGAGTCCTTAACGATTTCCAGGGCGAATTCGTCGCCAGGCTCGACGGCGCAGAGGAACTGCTCGCAGCGTTTGCCTGTCTCATCGACATCGGCGACTAGCCAGAGTGACGTCCCCGCGTAGGGGCGTACGGCGCTATCGAGCTTGACGAGGGCCTCCGTCGAGAGCGTCTTTTTGAACACGAGTTCGCCGCTGGAGAAGACCTTCTTTCCGTTGGCCATGATGCCGGTCGAGAAACAGCGCGCGTCGCCGTCAAAGGCATCGGCCAGGTCGGCGTAGTCGCGGCCGCTTGCGGGGCCGAACGTGATGCCCGCATCAAGCGCCGAAAGAATCGCGCTGTGCGTGCGCTCCGATACGACCCTTGAGCCAAACGGCAGCAGGGTCCCGTCCATGTCTGCGAGGATGAGCTTTATCAAGGGGTCCTCCCGTTTCGGTCTGGGCGTCGGTGCGCCGGTGTGCGTCGTCCTAGCTGTATTGCCTGTCTCCCAAGAGATTCTTCGAGATGATCCTGTTAAACTCTACCGGGTCATCCCAGCAAGAGGTCAGGAAGAGGAACAGCAGCTCGATGACGAAGTTGATCGAGCTGTGCGAGAAGGCGACCTCGGTTCCGGTGATGGCCTGATCTCGCGAGATGGCTCGGATGATATACGTGGCACGCTTCGCGAGCGGCGTATCTGGGTTGTCTGTGATCATGATGATGGGGGTGTTCGAATCCTCGGCAGAGTCGAATATGTTGACGAGGCGCTTCGAGTATCCGGACGTCGAAATGACGAGCAGGATGTCATTCTCCTTGAGGCTGGTTGCGGCGGAGACCATGGCATCGGTGGTACTGGGGCAAAACGCCCTGACTCCAACCTGTGAGAGTTTGAACGCCGCGTTTACGCCCATGCTAATCGAGTTGCCGACGCCCGCAATCAGGACGAGGTTGGCGTTGTGGAGCAGATTGACGACTGCCGAAAAGTCATCGGAGTCAATGAGCGAGGCGGTTTGGGAGAGCTCCTTGACCTTGTGAGACAGGACGTACTTAATGGAGCCCTCGACGTCGTCCAGAGTAACCTTGCCGCCCGTGGCCTTTTCCTCGCCGGAGGCCCTGCTGATGGATATGCCGAGCGCCAGACGCATGTCCGAATAGGTTCGGTAGTCAAGCGTCCTTGCGAACCTCGAAACAGACGCCGGTGACGTACCGGTTCCTGCGGCGAGTTCGCGGACGGTCATCGTTGCGACGTCCGACGGGTGGTCGAGCACATACGTTGCGATTGCCTTCTCCGAGGGGGATAGGCTGTTCATGACCGCGCAGATGTGGCTGAGCACATCCCCTGTCTTATCCATGGTTACTCCTTGGCCCTAGTTTGCTTCGTATCTTAGGTCAAGAGAGGTGAAAATAAAGCAAAATGTTTCATAAGCGGTGAAATAGCGTTTCACCGCTGATTTCCTACCGTACACGGTAAATCGGTGCTTCCCCGGCGCAATCTCATCTTGAGCTGCTATCTTATGAGCCGTGAAACAACGGCACGAAAACGATGAAACAACAGAACATTGTTCCAACGCCTCACAACTTTGTTTCACGCTAGATGGCGAATCACTTCGAAGCCCAGACAGGCACCCGGCGAGCAAGAAGGGAGAAGCACGATGCACAACGCCAGGACAAACGCAAGCATGACTTCGCTGTTCTTCGCGAACGTCCTCTACTGGGTCTGCGCGGGCGTGTACTCGCCGTCCAGCCGCTCTGGTCGACGATCGCCGACAAGCTCGGGCGCCGCCGCGCGGTCATCGTGATCCTCTGCCTTGCGGCGGCGGTACTCGCTCCGCTGTATTACCTGGCGTCGACGTTCGTCCCGGTCCTTCTCGTAACCTTTGCGTTCTCGGCGTTTTTCTCGGGGCTCCTGCCCCTGAGCGACTCCCTCGTCATCGAGCTCGCGGATCGCTCTGGCCTGGACTTTTCTCGCATTCGCATGGGTGGCACTATCGGCTATGCCATCGTCGTCCTGATCGTCGGTCGGCTGCTCGACATGGCTCCTCAAATCCAGTTCGCGGTGGTCTCTGCCGCGCTGGTGGTCTTCGCGGCTCACATGTGGCGCCTCCCCGAGGCGGGAATTCGCGCCAATGCCGCGGACGATCCCAAGGTCTCCCACGGAAAGGGCCTCCTCTCGCTGTTTACCAGCAATGAGATCGCCTTCGTCTTGGTCTTCGCCTTCATCAGTTCGGCCGCGATTGGCTTCATCGGGGCGTTCTTGGGCCGCTACGCGGTCGAGCTTGGCGAGGGTCAGAACCTCGTGGGCGTCCTGAGTGCGGTCTCCGCTGCGAGCGAGATCCCCATCCTGCTCGTTTCCTCCAAGCTGGTCAGGCGCTTCGGCGAGATGAACCTCCTGATCTTTTCCTGCTTCATGGCGGCGCTCAGGCTCGTGCTCGTGGGCACCGGCATCGTCCCGGTCATGATCTGCGGCCAGCTGCTGCAGAGCGTGAGTTACATGACCGTCTACTACTCCTGCGTTACCTACATTGCCAACCACACTTACGAGGATTGTCGCGCTCGAGGTCAGAGCGCCTTCGCGATGGTTCAGAGCGGTCTGTCCGTCGTGGTTGCGAACCTGTTTGGCGGTTGGTCGTGCGACGCGCTCGGCACGCACGCGGGTTTTCTTGCCTTCGCCCTCGCTTCAACGATTGCTGCGGTCGTTGCTTTTGTGGCGTACGTACTGTGGCGTCGAAGCGCAGCGCCACAGCCTGAGGGCCAGTCGGCCGCATAGGCTCCACCGCGTTTTGCAAGCGCCTGCCTGCTTCGCGCTTCTCTTCGTGTTCAACCAGCTGACGAGCTGAGAACTGTCCAATCCAATGGTTATCCAAGTGAAAGGAAGACAAAGATGTCTCTCATCAAGGTCAACGAGCTTCTTCAACATGCGACCGAGCACCACTATGGCGTGCCCGCGATCAACGTCATCAACACGGAGACCATCCGTTATGCGATCCAGGCCGCCGAGGATGAGCACATGCCTATCATCATCCAGTACTGGCCCGGCTTCGAGGACCACTGTGCCCTCGACATCATCGCCTTCGCCGCCCGCTATTACGCCGAGCGCGCGAGCGTGCCCGTCGCCGTCCACCAGGATCACTCCGCTGGTTACGAGATCGCCGTCAAGGGCGTCAAGGCCGGTTTCCCCTCCGTCATGGTCGACGGCTCCTCGCTTCCCTATGAGGAGAACTTCCAGCTCACGAAGGACGTCGTCCAGGTCGCCAAGATCTTCGACGTTGACATCGAGGCCGAGCTCGGCCACGTCGGCAACGGCTCCGACGCCAACGACTTCGTGAACAGCGACCACTATACCGACCCGAACCTCGCCGAGGAGTTCGTCGAGGGCACCGGCTGTGGTTCGCTCGCCATCGCCGTCGGCAACGCCCACGGCCCCTACGTCAAGATCCCGAACCTCGACATGGAGCGCATCAAGGCCTGCAGGGAGGCCGTCAGCGTCCCCCTCGTCATGCACGGATGCTCCGACATCCCCGACGAGCAGCTCCAGGAGGCCGTGAACCTCGGCATGAGCAAGTTCAACATCGCCACGGAGTACTTCCGCTCCATGTACCGCGCCTTCGAGAAGGACATCAGCTCCGGCAAGAACGACGGCAACGGCGTTGGCCTCCTGATGGACGCCGCCCCCGACATGCGCGCGTTCGTCGCAAGCAAGATCCAGCTTCTGAACCCCAACCACTATTCGCTCTAGGAGAGACTCGATGAAGAAAGTTCTTGTCGCGTCGCACGGTCACCTCGCAAGCGGAATCAGGAGCTCGATCGAGATCCTGACCGGTATGGCGGACATGGTGGAAGTAGTTGACTGCTACGTGGACGACTCCGATTTCACCCCTCGCATCCAGGCGTTTATTGACTCGGTGGGCCCTGAGGACGAGGCCATCATCTTCACCGACATCTACGGTGGCTCCGTCTTCCAGAAGGTCGTCCTCATGGAGCCGGAGAAGCGCGGGATCGTCCATGTTACCGGTATGAACCTCGGCCTCGTGATCGAGGCGCTCCTCGGCGCTGAGCCGGTCACGGCAGATTCGATCAAGCAGAGCGTCGAGCTGGCGAGGGCGACGATGCAGGTCGTCGAGCCTCCGAGCAAGGCCGCGGACAACGAGGGGTCCGACGGAGACTTCTTCGATTAGAGAGCACTAATATGTAAGGAGAGGAAACAATGATTGTTCAGGTTCGAGTCGATGACCGTCTGATTCACGGGCAGGTCGCCCTGGTGTGGACCAAGGAGCTCAACACCACCAGGATCATCGTCGCCAACAAGCACGCCGTGGAGAGCGATGCCCTTCGCATGACGCTTTCCATGGGTACGCCGGCGGGCCAGAAGCTCCTCGTCAAGGATGTTCCGGATGCTTGCCGCATCGCGAACGATCCGCGTGCGGACTCCATGCGCATCTTCGCGCTCACCAACTGCGTGCGTGACGTGCTTGAGCTCGTTAAAGGCGCACCGGGCAAGATCGAGGGCGTGAACGTTGCCAATGTCGGCCGCTTCGACAAGTCCGATCCGGATAGCAAGGTCGCCCTCAACTCCACGATCATGCTCAACCCGGATGAGCTCGAGGCCGCGAAGGAGCTTTGCGAGCAGGGTATTCCGGTTTTCCATCAGCTTATCCCGTCCAATCCCAAGACTCCTCTCAAGAGTCTGATCGAGGCGGCGGAGAAATAAGGGGATTTGGCCAGGCGGTCAAATGAAATGAGAGAAAGGAAGTCAAATGATTGGGTTAGCAGTAATGGCCTGGTTGACCGTGCTGATTTGCTACGGCGGCAACTGGGTTCTCGGTCAGTGTATGATCGAGCGTCCTCTCGTGGTCGGCCTCGTTGCGGGCCTTCTGATGGGCGACGTCAAGACCGGTGTCATCATCGGTGCCTCTCTCGAGGCAATCTTCATGGGCGCGGTTAACATCGGTGGCGCCATCTCCGCCGAGCCCGTTACCGCGACCGCCCTCGCCGTCGCCTTCACCGTTGGCGCCGGCATCGACCAAGGCGCCGCCATCACGCTGGCCGTTCCCGTTGGCGTCGTCACCGCGTTCCTCTCGATCTTCATGAACAACGTGTTCCTCGCTTTCTTCGCCGCCACCTTTGACAAGATGGCCGCCGAGGGCAACGAGAAGGGCCTCGCGCTTCAGGACTTCGTTCTCTGGTTCGTTAAGTACGCCGCCTTTGGCCTCATCGCCTTCCTCGGCGTTTACCTTGGCGCTGAGCCCGTTGCCGCTATCGTCAACCAGATTCCGGCCAATGTCATGAGCGGCCTCAACGCCGTGGGCGCCCTCCTGCCCGCCGTTGGTATGGCGCTCCTGCTCCAGATGCTGTGGAGCACCGAGCTCAGCATCTACTTCTTCCTGGGCTTCACGCTCTACCAGTACCTCGGCCTCCCGATGATCGCCATCGCGGTTCTCGGCGTCATCATCGCGGTTGCCTCCGCCCTCCGCGACAAGGAGATTTTCGATCTCACCAAGAAGGGCTTGGCCACCCAGGCCGTTTCCAACGACTCTGTAACCAGCGACGAGGAGGATTTCTTCGCATGAGCAACCTGACCAAGAATGTGAGCCCTGAAGACAAGAAGATGCTCAACAGCATTTTCCTGCGCTCTTTCTCCGTGTTCGCCTCCGGCGCCGGCGGTTCCGTCAAGGCTGGCGCCGACGGCTGGCTGTACTCCGTCCAGCCCGCGCTTAACCGCTACTACGCCGATGACCCCGAGGCCCGTGCCGAAGCCATGAAGCGTCACACGACTTGGTACAACATTACCCAGAACGTCGGCACGTTCGCCATGGGCCTCGTCGCCTCCATGGAGAGGGAGAACTCGCAGCACGAAGACTTCGACACCGAGTCCATCGACGGCATCAAGGTTTCCCTGATGGGCCCGATGTCCGGCATCGGTGACGCAATCTTCTGGGGCGTCCTGCGTGTCATCGCTGCCGGCATTGGCATCAACCTCGCCATGAGCGGCTCGCCCCTCGGCGCGATCATGTTCCTGCTGATCTACAACATCCCGTCGATCCTCTGCCGATACTTCATGACCTACCTCGGCTTCAGCATGGGCACCAACTTCATCTCCGAGATGTACGAGGGTGGTCTCATGAAGCTCATCACCAAGGCGACCTCCACGGTTGGCCTCGTGATGATCGGTGCCATGACTGCGGCGAACGTCCAATTCAACACGATCCTGTCCATTCCGGTTCAGGACTCTGACCCCGTCATGATCCAGACCTACCTCGACTCGATCTTCAAGGGCATCGTGCCCCTGGGGCTTACGCTCGTCGTCCTCTGGCTCCTGCGCAAGAAGAACGTGAACGTCAACATCATCCTGGTTGGCATCATGATTCTGGCGCTCGTCCTCGGCCTCGTGGGCATCGTGTAGGGCGGCTTCCGGATCATTCGAAGCTTGTTTAAGGCAATTCCCGGCGGCACGCGATCGAGGACATTCGACGCGTGCCGCCCCATTAGAAGGAGAGAACATGCGCTACACGCACCTCAAGAATTCCGATGTCGACGTCTCCCAGCTCGCTGTGGGCACCTGGGCGATCGGCGGCGACTCCTTTGGTGAGAACGATGACGCCGCCAGCATGTCCGCCATCCGCACCATGCTCGATCACGGCGTCAACCTCATCGACACCGCGCCGTGCTATGGCAACGGCACGTCCGAGAAGGTCGTCGGCAACGCGCTCAGGGGCGTCGACAGAGAGAGCTACCTGCTCTCGACCAAGGTTGGCCTGATCACCAGCGCCGCCGGCTATGACCGCGACTCCTCGTTCAAGAACATCATGAGGGAGGTCGAGAGCTCGCTGCGCAACCTCCGCACCGACTACATCGACTTCTACTTCGTGCACTGGCCCGACGCTAAGACTCCGTTCTCCGAGACGATGTGCGCCCTCCAGCTCCTCAAGGAGCAGGGCAAGATTCGCCACATCGGCGTCTCCAACTTCACGACCGAGATGATCGAGGAGTGCGAGAAGGTCGCTCAGATTGACGTCCAGCAGCCGCCCTACTCTATGGTTGACCGCTCCTCCGAGGACCTCATCAAGTGGGGCTACGAGCGTGGCATCGACTCCTTCACCTATGGCTCCCTTGGCGCGGGCATCCTGTCGGGCAAGTTCCGCGAGCTGACGAAGTTCGAGGAAGGCGACGTCCGCGGTGGCTTCTACGACTACTTCCGGGAGCCCAAGTTCTCGCGCGTCCAGGAGCTGCTCAAGGTCATGGACGAGATCGCCGAGGCCCACGACAAACCCGTGGCGCAGGTTGCCGTGAACTGGAGCACCCAGAAGGAGTACGTGGGCACCGCTCTCGTGGGCGTGCGCACGGACGCCCACGCGATTCAGAACTGCGAGACGTTCGAGTGGGAGCTTTCCGCCGACGAGATGGCCAAGCTCGACGCCGGGCTCGACGAGCTGAAGATCGGCTAGCCATGAGCGCCGAGGATAGGAAGTACCCCACTTCCGAGCTTGAGGTGCTTGAGAGTGGCGCGAGGGAGGTTGTCGAGCCTAACGGCCTGAGGCTGATGCTGAAGCCCGTGCCGGGTGACGACCGCGAGCACGTGCTCGATCCGCGCGTCTATGCTCGTGCGCACGCGAAGCTCGCTGCGGCTCCTGCGGCGGGGTCGGCGCCGGCCGGACCGGTGGACGTGATCGCGTGGCGCTCCGCGCCCAACAAGGAGACCCACGTCGTGAGGGGCGCGAACGTTGCCAAGAAGACCGTCGTCATGAACTTCGGCGACAAGGGCATTCCGCTGCACATCTTCACGCCGGAGGGGCACGAGGATGGGTCTGCCGCGCTCGTGTTCATCCATGGCGGCGGGTTCATGGTGGGCAACATCGGCCAGTACGAGAACTGCCTGCGCGACATCGTGGAGCGCACGGGTTGCGTCGCGATCTATCCGGAGTACCGCCTGTCTCCCGAGACGATGTTCCCGGGTGGCGTCGAGGACTGCGTGAAGACGCTCGACTGGCTTGTCGATCACGCTGACGAGCTGGGCGTTGATGCGACTCACATTGCCGTGGCTGGTGACTCTGCGGGTGGCAGCCTGTCGAATGCCGTCGTGCTCGAGGGCTCTCACGCGGATAGGATCAAGGCGGTTGTCGAGCTTTATCCGCTCGTTGATGGCGGTCCCGTTCCGGATGAGTGGTCCTATGACCTGTACGAGGTCGTGGATGAGCAGAGGCCCGAGGCGCTGAGCAGGGTTGATCGCATTCGCCTCGCCAACAACGACCTTCCGCCCATGTACGTCAACGGCGATGCGGACAAGATGCTCGACCCGCTGATTTCCGCGCTGTTCGCGGAGGACGTGAGCGCGTTCCCCCGCACGGTCATCATCTCTTCCGAGTATGACTATCTGCGCTATCAGGACGAGCTGTTCGCGAAGAGGCTGCAGGATGCGGGCGTTGACGTCACTGCGATTCGTTATCGCGGCTGCGACCACGGCTTCTTCGAGATGTACGGCGTGATGCCTCAGGCTGAGGATGTCTGTCGCGTCATCTCCGAGGAGCTTGCGAAGATCTAGGGGCTCGTCGCGGCGACCTCCTGGACGAGTGACGGTCCGGCGGGATGCTAGGTGCGTCTCGCCGGACCTTTGCGTTGGCGGGCGCGTGCCGCTTGCCGGCGGGCGCGTGTGGGGTTTGCCTCGGCGGTGCCGGATTGACTGGGAGACGCGTTTACCGCCGATCTTCCAAGCGAGCCCAGCAAGCAAACCGCGAGCTGAGCCCCAAGGGCATTGACAAGGGCGTGGGCGTGGCGCGAGCACTGGAGTATCTGGGATGCAGCCGTAACGCGCGCACCTTTGGCTTCGGCGATTCGGGCAACGACCTGGGCATACTCGCCGCTGTCGAGATGGCTGTCGCCATGGGCAACGCCATGCCCGAGGTCAAGGCGGTCGCCGACTATGTGACCGACGACGTCGAGCACGACGGCACCGTCACGGCGATGCGCCACTTTGGGTTGATCTAGCGGGAACCGCCCAATTACCGTTCACCCGCGGCGGGCGGCTCAAATGGGCCCGCCCTGCAAAATCGTTTTGCTGCTGGAAGGTGTGCTCAAAAACGCTAAAGCGTTTATACCGTTCGCCGAGAAGACAAAAACCGCAGTTCACGCCTTGATAAACGTGGGTAAAGTGTTTAGCAGTTTATCGGCCGTATGCTAACGAAAGGAACCAGGCAGATGGCAATCAAGGTGTTCGCTGACGGTGCAAACCTCGAAGGCATGCTCGACATGTACGAGAACGGCAACGTTCAGGGTTTCACGACCAACCCGTCCCTTATGAAGAAGGGCGGCGTGATGGATTACCGCGCGTTTGCCAAAGAGGTCCTGGCTCACATCACCGATGTGTCCGTCTCGTTTGAGGTCTTTGCCGACGACGTCGAGACCATGGAGGTCGAGGCGCGCGAGATCGCTACCTGGGCCGAGAACGTCTACGTCAAGATTCCGTGCGTGACCACCAAGGGCGAGTCCACCGCCGAGCTGGTGCGCAAGCTTTCGGCCGGCGGCATCAAGGTCAACGTCACCACCATCTTTACGCCTACGCAGGTTGATGAGATGGTCGAGGCCGTCGACGCCGAGACGCCGTCCATCATCTCGCTCTTTGCCGGCCGCATCGCCGATACCGGCGTCGACCCCATTCCGTTTATGACGGAGTCGGTCAAGAAGGCCGCCGCAAAGCCCAACTGCGAGGTCCTGTGGGCGTCCACGCGCGAGCTCATCAACATTTACCAGGCCGAGGCCTGCGGTTGCCAGATCATTACGGTGCCCAACAGCATCCTGGCCAAGCGCAAGAACATTGGTCGCGACCCGTACGAGGTCGCGCTCGATACCGTGCGCGGTTTTGCCAAGGATATCGCGGCGCTCGGTTTCCATATCCTGCCGTAGCGCGAACACAGACTGTACCGTGGGCTGCTCGCCCCGGCCTTTCCTTTCCCTATCGCTCACGCGCTCCGCGAGGGTCGCGCTAGGCAAAGGAAAGGCCGGGGCTGCCGGCACGAGCTTGCCAGCAAGTTGGCGATTGGCTTCCATATCCTGCCGTGGGCAAAGGTACCCCCGCCTGCGCCGTGCAAAATTGAGAGTATTCAGCAAGGTAAAGGTCTTTATCAGTTGACCGAAGCATGGAACGGCCCCCGTTTTGGCTCTGACGACGCTAAAACGGGGGCTGTTTTTTGCTTTTTCGTCTCTGAGGGGCATCCGGAACGGTGGAATTTGCAGAATACTCGCGATTTTGCACATCGCTACAGGGGGTACCTTTGCTTTGGCGGTTTACTTTCCCTGCACCATGGTGAGCGAGATCTTCTTGCGGTCGCGATCGACCTTTTCTACCCACACCTTGACCGTGTCGCCGACGCGCACCACGTCGCTCGGGTGCTTGACAAAGCGATTGGCCAGCTTGGAGATATGCACGAGGCCGTCCTGGTGCACGCCCACGTCGACGAACGCGCCAAAGTCGACGACGTTGCGCACCGTCCCCTTGAGCTCCATGCCGGGTTCCAGGTCGTCGATGGAAAGCGCCGAGCGGCTAAAGACCACCTCGGGCGCGTCGTCGCGCGGGTCGCGGCCGGGCTTCTTGAGCTCGTTGACAATGTCGATGAGCGTGAGGGTGCCGCAGTTCAGGTCGCTTGCCAGCGCCGAGATACTGCCCAGGCGGCGCTCGATGTCGGGCACGCCGCCGCGGCTGAGCTCGCTGGCCCCAACGCCGGCGCGTTTCAGGACGGACGTGGCCACCTCGTAGCTCTCGGGGTGGACGCTTGTCGCGTCGAGTGGGTTCTTGCCGCCGCTAATGCGCAAAAAGCCTGCAGCGTTGAGATATGCCTTGGGTCCCAGCTTGGGGACCTTCTTAAGCTGGCGGCGATCGGTAAAGGCGCCGTTTTCCTCGCGGTAGGCCACGATGTTTTTGGCCACGCTCGGCGTAATGCCCGATACGTATCCCAGCAGACTTGCGCTCGCGGTGTTTACGTCGACGCCTACGCGGTTGACGACGTCCTCCACCACGTGGCCCAGAGTGCGCGAGAGCTCGGCCTGGTCAAGGTCGTGCTGGTACTGGCCCACGCCGATAGACTGGGGCGGAATCTTGACGAGCTCTGCCAGCGGGTCCTGCAGGCGGCGGCCCAGGCTCATGGCGCCACGCACGGTGACGTCCAGGTCGGGATATTCCTGGCTGGCGAGCTCGGAGGCGGAGTACACCGATGCGCCGGCCTCGTTGACGATGGTGTAGCGAAGGCTGGGCGCCTGCTCGGCAATGAACTCCGAGACGACTTCCTCGGTCTCGCGGCTGGCGGTGCCGTTGCCGATGACGATGGTGTTGACGCCGTTCTTTTTGACGAGGCGGGCGAGCTCGCGCTTGGTGCCGGCGACGTCGTGGCGCGGTTTGGTGGGGTAGACCACGCCGTGGTCGAGCAGCTTGCCGGTCTCGTCCATGACGGCGACCTTGCAGCCGGTGCGGTAGCCCGGATCGAGCGCGAGCACGCGGGCGCCGCGCACGGGGCGTGCCGAGAGCAGGCCCTCGAGATTCTTGGCAAAGACGTTGATGGCCTCGGTCTGGGCGCGAACGGTGAGCTTGGCGCGGGCCTCGCGCTCCAGCGAGGGAGCCATGAGGCGCTTGTAACCGTCGGCGATGGCGGCATCGAAGACGGGCGCGAAGACGCCCTGGCGGCGGGGCCAACGGCTGCCGAGGCGTGCCGTGGCGGCAGCGCCGTCGACGTTCACGCGCACGCGGAGCTTGCCCTCGCGCTCACCGCGGTCGATAGCCAGCACGCGGTGGTTGGGTATACGGCGCAGCGGCTCGTCATAGCTGTAGTACGGCTCGTAGGGGGTCTTCTCGGCGGGATCGGTGGCCTCGACGATGATATCGGCGGTGTTTTGCGTAAAGGCGCGCAGGTCGGCGACGTTCTCCGGGTCCTCGGCTACCGTCTCGGCTACGATGTCCGCCGCGCCGGCGAGCGCCTTCTCGGGCGTGTCGAAGCCGGCCTCCTCGTTGACGTATGCCGCAGCGGCGTCGAGCGCACTGCCCTTGGCCGAGGCCTGCATGATGATCATGTTGGCAAGCGGCTCCAGGCCGGCCTCGCGGGCCTTCTGTGCGCGGGTCATGCGCTTTTTGCGGTAGGGCTTGTAGAGGTCCTCGACACGCTGGAGTTGCGTGGCCTCGCGAATCTGCTGCTCGAGTTCGGGCGTGAGTTTGCCCTGGGCATCGATGAGCAGGATAACGTCCTCTTTGCGCTGCTCAAGATTGCGCAGGTAAGACAGGCGCTCGTCGAGCGCGCGCAGGGCGACGTCGTCCATGCCGCCCGTGGCTTCCTTGCGGTAGCGCGAGATAAAGGGGATGGTGTTGCCCTCGTCGATGAGCTTGACGGCCGCCTCGATGTTGGCAGCCTTAAGGTTGAGCTCGCGGGCGAGCTGGGCGATAAGATCCATGGGACTCCTTGCGTTTAAGGTGCGTTTGCAGCACAGGGCTACCAAGGATACCACCCGCCCCAAAAGACTGTTTTGGGGCCGCGCCATGAAAATGGCCTATCTACTACGTTTGAACCGTATTGGTCGACCATCCCCCGGTTTTCCGAAAATATGCAACCCGTCTACCTGCGGTTTTTATTTCGAGAAATTTGGCATGGTTGAGGGCGATCGGCTAAACGTAGTAGATAGGCGCGTTTCGCGGCGAACGAATCAAGCCGAGGTGCAAAATAGCCCCCCGCTCCAGAAAAATCGTCGGCAAGGTAGCAAAATGCCCCGCGGGCAGGAGGCTGCTCGCGGGGCAAAGAAGAGGGGCTTGTTGGTGACGGACCGAAGGGTTCGGCATGGGGCTTCTGCCGCGGTCGCTCTTAAGGCATTACAGCTCGACGAGCTGGCCGGTCTCGGCGGCCTCCTTGATGGCGTTGAGAAGCGTGAGCGTCTTGACGTTATCGGCGGGGGTCACGACGGGCTCGACCTCGCGGCGAACGACCTTCACAAAGTGCTTGAGCTGCATCTTGTGCGGCAGTGCCGGGTCGACGGCCGGAATCTCCATCTGCAGCGGCTTGTGCCAGTTAGAGGCGCCGTCGTAGGAGAATTGGTGCAGGCGGGGCAGCGAAAGGGCACCCTTGGTGCCACCGATAAAGTAGGCGTCGGCGTCGAAGGGACGGTACTGCGGGTCCTCGCGAGCGGTTGCCTCCCAGTTCCAGGGGCTGGCGGTGGCGTCGGAGATGGTCATGCTTGCGAGCGCGCCATCGGCAAAACGGACGTTGACCACGGCGGAGTCCTCGGTCTCAAAACCGCGGGCGGCGCTGGACTGCATACCCTGGACGGCAACGGGCTCGCCCAGCAGATAGCGGAGCAGGTCGACGTCGTGCACCAGGTTGACCAGGATCGGGCCGGCACCCTTCTTGCGGCGCCACTCGACGTCAAAGTACTCGTCATTCTTATAGATCATGTAGTGGAAGCTCGATACGGTGAGCTTGCCCAGCTCACCGGACTCGATGATCTCCTTGGCCTTGTTGACGAAGGGGTTGTGGCGACGGTGCTGGCCTACGAGCACGGGCACGCCGGCGGTCTCGGCCTCGGCGGCGAAGGCCTGGGCATCCTCAAGATCGTTGGAGATCGGCTTTTCGACCAACGGCACGATGTTGCGCTTTACAGCCTCGCGGGCAACGCCCAAGTGCAGGTCGTTGGGGGTGGCGATAATGACGGCCTCGGGCTTGACCTCGTCCATCATCTGGGCGGGATCGGTGTAAAACGGTACGCCGGCGGCCTCGGCCGTGGCGCGGGCGCCTTCAAAGGCGTCGGCGATGGCGACGAGCTCGGCCTCGGGTTCCTCGGTGACAAAGCGGATGTGGTTGCGGCCCATGGCGCCGGCGCCGATAACGGCAATGCGGACGGGGTTGAGCTCAGACATTTCGACTCCTTAAATACTGGTGACCGGTGGAATGCGACAAAGGGGCTGTCCCTTTGTCGCATCGGTAAAACTAGGCGGACTTCTTCTTGCTGTCGGAGATCATCATGTAGACGGTGAGCACGACGGCGATGGCGGCGATCACAATGGCGCCGTAGAAGGACTGCTGGTAGGCGGCGCTGCCGGCCTCGGCATGATACAGCACGGCGGTGATGGGCTGGCTGATCCAAGTGGAAGCGGCGTAGCCCAAAAACATGATGCCGTAGTTGACGCCGATGTTACTGGTGCCAAAGGCGCCACCGGTGAGCGGCGGGTAGATGACGAGCAGGGCGCCAAAGCTAAAGCCGAGCAGGGCGAGCGCCACAAAGAACATGGCCTGTGTAAAGCTCATCGACATGATGACGAGCGCGACGATGGTGACGACAAGGCTGATGAGCAGCGACTTATAGGCGCCGAGTTTGTCGATGATCTGGCCAAAGGACAGACGGCCAACCAGGTTGGCGCAGGTGTTGACGGAGACCACCACACCGCCGAGGGCGACGGCCGCGGCGCTCGTGGGGTCGGCGAAGAGCTGGACGGCGGCGATGGAGGCAACCTTGCCGACGAGCAGGGTACCGGCGGTAGCGGCGAAGGCGAAGGTGATGATGAGGACCCAGAAACGCGGGGTCTTGACCATCTCGCCCGGGGTAAGGTCGCCGAAGGTACCGGCGTGCGCGCCGCCCTTGGGGGCCTCGAAGCCCTCGGGCAGCCAGCCAGCCTCGGGGGCCTTCAGGAACAGGGCGGAGGCGGCGATCGTCACAAAGAAGATGGCGCCGAGTGCCTTGAGGGCGCCAAAGATGCCCAAGCTCGGGATGAGCAGCGAGGCGAGCACCGGGGACAGCACGGCGGGGCCGGCGGTCGAAGCGGCCAGGGTGATGCCGGAGGCAAGGCCCTTCTTGTCGATGAACCACTTTTGGCCGGTGGTGAGCGCGGGGTTGTAGCCCAGGCCGTTGCCGATGGCGGCGACGAGCGAGAACCACAGGTAGAACTGCCACGGCTCGGTGACGGTGCCGGACATGAACCAGCCCACGCCGTAGCACACGGCGGCGGCGATCACGACGTTGCGCGGGCCGATCTTATCGGAGATGCGGCCGGCGAAGATGCCCGTCACGGCCATGATGGTCTGAAAGACGGGGAAAGCCCAGGTAAGGGCACTCGACCACTCGGGGTAGACGGCGAGCAGGTTCTTGCTCACGACGGAATACAGCGCGATGGAGCTGATGAAGAACATGGTGACGCACGCGGCGGAAAGCACGACGGCGCGACCCTTGTTGGAGTTGCTGGAAGCCATTGGACTCTTTCTAATCGATACGGAGGAGGAGCGGGCGTGTCCGCGGGGCCTCCCTGTCGGGTTGGTTTACTGGTCAGTCGGCTTGGCGACGCCGGACTCATCGGACCAAAGCTCGACACCCTTGTTCTTGAGGTAGTTGTCGGCATAGGCGCGACGGCCGCCGGGCTTGGCGGTGAGGTCGCCCATCATGTTGGAGAAGCCGCCATCGACCTTGATGGCGTCGCCGGTGGTAAAGTCCGAGCGCTTGGACGCCAGGAACATGACGGCGTTGGCGATATCGCTGACCTCGCCGATGCGGCGCGTGGCGATCAGACGGCTGCGGCTCTTTTCGACCTCGGGGTCGGCGTAGAAGTTGGCCGACATCGGGGTCTTAACGAAGCAGGGCTCGACGCAGTTAGAGCGGACGCCGTAGGGGCCCCACTCGGCGGCGAGCATCTTAGACATCATGTTGACGCCGGCTTTGGTGGAGCTGTACACGCCCGAGAACGTCTCGGGGGAGTGGCTAGCGACGGTCGAGATGTGCACCAGGCGGCCCTGGCCGGCCTTGATCATCTCGCGACCAAAGCGCTGCGAGGTGATGAAGCAGCCGGTGAGGTTGACGTTGAGCACCTGCTCCCAGTCGCTCAGCGGCAGGTCCTCCATGGCGGCGAAGCGCAGGATGCCGGCGGTGTTGACGAGAACGTCGACGCGGCCGAAGTCGGCGATGGTGGCGTCGACGGCGGCCTGAACCTCGGCCTCGTCGGTGGCGTTCATCTTGTAGCCCTCGGCGTGGATGCCAAACTCGGCGGCGAGGTCGGCGGCAGCGGCCTTGACCTTCTCCTCGTCCAGGTCGAGCATGACGACGTTGGCGCCATTGCGGGCGAACTCGCGGCAGATCTCGGCGCCCATACCGCCGAGCGCGCCAGTCACGGCGCAGACATCGCCCTCGAGCTTAAGCCAATTGCTCATAGGAACTTCCCTTCTTGTCTTCTTGTGCCTCCCTGTGGGTCGCTCCCATTAACCGACCCACGTGGTTTTCGCTGGTTATCGTATGCTTTGCATTTGCGCAGGTGAATTGCATATTTGTTAGAATGGCGTTAACCGTAGGTTTATAGCTCGTAAGACGATGTGTCCCTAATTTAGTGTGTGACCTGCCAGAACGACCCCCTTCGGCAGTTCATTGCCATGCGTCTGGAAACGGGAGATTGACGTGTACGATCGACGACTTGAGGCCATATCGGCCGCCGCGGAACTGGGAAGCTTCTCGCGTGCGGCGGCAAAATTGCGCGTGTCGACCCCGGCGCTCGTCAAGCAGGTGTCGGGTTTCGAGACCGAGTTCGGCATCACGCTGTTCGAACGCTCGCACTCGGGCGTCAAGGTGACGCCGGCGGGCGCTCTGCTGGTGGATGACGCACGCTCGATCATGCGGCAGTCCGAGGATGCGTTGCGCCGTGCCCGACGCGCGGCGGGCGATGGCGGTGCCGTGCGCCTGGGTGTGTCGATGATGTGCCCGGGGCGCCAGACGCTGTCGATGTGGTCGGGCATCCATGATCTGGAACCGTCGCTACGATTTGAGATTGTGCCGGTAAGTGACCTCTATGACGAGCGCGAGACCGTCATGCGCAGCTTGGGCCGCGAGGTTGATGTGGTGCAGTCGAGTTTTTCTACCCCACGCTGGGGCGACGCCTGCCAAAAGCTTCGCATCGTTAACGTGCCGTTTTATATCGACCTGCCGCGCACGAGCCCGCTGGCGCGCAAGATGCGCATCACGGTTGCCGACTTAGAGGGCATGCGCCTGCGCGTGCTCCGTCACGGCAACGACGCTATGGACAGTCTGCGTATCGATCTGTTGGCCGACGGCGGCGTAGACGTGATCGATGTGGACAGCTTCGACTTTGCGCTCTTTAATGAGGCGGAGGAAAAGGGCGACGCGGTACTCACCTGCGGCGCATGGTCGGGGGTACACCCGGCCTTTGTGGGCGTACCGTTCCTGTGCGGCCGCGAGGTGCCGGTCTTTCTGCACTACCCGCTCGAGCCAACCCTCCAAGTCCAAAAATTCGTCAACGCCATGGCACAACTTCTCAAATAGCTCATTTGGGACGGGGCTTTTTTAGCCACTTTTGCCGCCCTGCCCACCCGATGATTTTTCTGGGACGGGGATATAATCATTCGGTACACAATGATTATTAAATCCCCGTCCCAGAAAAATCATTCCAAAGTAGCTAAAAGAGCCCCGTCCCAAACTTTGCCTGGTACTCATCGTCATCGAGACGGACGAGATTGAGGTCGTCGCTTCCGTAGCGCAAGCCGTTAATGTATGAATCCACGGCCTTGAGCAGGTCGTCTTGTGGCTGGCCTGCGTCCTCGAGCTTCACGATTCGCTGCGTGGTGCCGCGCACCAGGCCGGCGTAGTTGACCACGCGCGCCGTGCCCTGGATATCGGAGACGAGCAGCATGACATTGATGAAGAAGAAGATGAGAACTGCCGTGAGCACCATCATGAGCAGGCGCACCGCCTGGCCGGCCTTCTTGGCGACAGAAGTATTCACAAGTTCACTCCCTCAAATGGCAAAAGCGCGGTAGCACGCAGCGTGCTGAAATTCACGTGAGGCCAACTCTACCATATGGGCCAACAGCCTCAAGCTGTAGCAGACGCTCGTCCAAATTGGCGTGACGCTTGCCTTGTTGTTCTTGACCTGGTCGCGTTATCGGACATGCTTCTGGTCTTGGATCACCATGGGAAAGCTCATCCCGTTTTGTGCGTCCAGAGTGGGATGCGGCTTCCCAAAGGTGCCGTTAGGGGAAACCACATCCCGGTTTATGCCCTTGAAATGGGATGCCGTTTCCCGGAGGGGGCCCAGCGGGAAACGGCATCCCATTCTGGGCCCGAAAAGTGGGATACGGTTTCCGGCCGGCATGAAAAAAAGCCTCCGCAGCTCGTGTGGCTGCGGAGGCTTTATTCGTTGCGGTGCATTGTGTTTGGGTCGCTGAGATGAGTCGATTTGGCCCGAAAGAGGAGGGCATTGACCTTAGGGTCATGCCCGACGAATGAGCGGCAAATCGGCCATCTCGGCGGGCCGAACTACTCCAACTCAAACGCTCCGGTGTAGAGCTGGTAGTAATACCCGCGCTTGGCGATCAGCTCGTCGTGATTGCCGCGCTCGATGATGCGGCCGTGGTCAAGACAGATGATTGCGTCGGAGTTGCGCACGGTGGACAGGCGGTGCGCGATGACAAACGTCGTGCGGCCCTCCATGAGCTTGTCCATGCCGGCCTGCACGATGGCCTCGGTGCGGGTGTCGATGGAGCTCGTGGCCTCGTCCAGGATCATCGCTGGCGGATCGGCGACGGCGGCGCGTGCGATCGAGATCAACTGGCGCTGGCCCTGCGACAGCTGCGCGCCGTTGCCGGTGAGCATGGTGTCGTAGCCGTCGGGCAGGCGGGTGATAAAGTCGTCCGCGCCCGCGAGCTTGGCCGCCGCGATGCATTCCTCGTCGGTGGCATCCAGATTGCCGTAGCGGATGTTATCCATCACGGTGCCGGTGAACAGGTTCACGTCCTGCAGCACCACGCCCAGCGAGCGGCGCAGATCGGCCTTGCGGATCTTGTTGACGTTGATGCCGTCGTAGCGGATCTTGCCGTCGGCAATGTCATAGAAGCGGTTGATGAGGTTGGTGATGGTCGTCTTGCCGGCACCGGTGGCGCCGACAAACGCGACCTTCTGGCCTGGCTTGGCAAACACAGACACGCCGTGCAGCACCTCGTGGTCGGGCGTGTAGCCAAAGTCGACGTTGTCCATGACCAGGTCGCCGCGCAGCGGCACGTACTCGATCTCGCCGGTTGCGCGGTGCGGGTGTTTCCATGCCCACATGCCGGTGTGGTGGTCGGCCTCCTCGAACTCCCAGGTCTCGGGGTTCACCTGCGCGTTGACGAGCGTCACGTAGCCTTCGTCGGCTTCGGGCTCCTCGTCGATGAGCTCAAAGATACGGTCGGCGCCGGCGAGGCCCATGACCACGGCGTTGATCTGCTGCGAGATCTGGCCGATCTGTCCGCAGAACTGCTTGGTCATGTTGAGGAACGGCACCACGACGGCGATGGACAGCGCCATGCCCGAGATGCTCAGGTTGGGCACGCCCAGCACCAGGAAAATGCCGCCGGCAAGGGCCACCAGCACGTAGAGCAGGTTGCCCAGGTTCATAAGGATAGGCATGAGGATGTTGGCGTACATGTTGGCCTTCTGCGAGACCTCGAAGAGCTTTTCGTTACGCTCGTCAAAATCGGCCTCGGCGGCAGACTCGTGGCAGAATGCCTTGACGACCTTCTGGCCGTTCATGACTTCCTCGATGTGGCCCTCGACCACGCCGAGCTCGGTCTGCTGCGCAATAAAGAAACGCGCGGAGTTGGAGCCGAGCAGCTTGGTCATAAAGGTCATAAAGGCGACGCCTGCCACAATGACCAGGCACATCCAAACGCTGTAGTACAGCATGATAAAGAACACCGTGACGATGACGATGGTCGTCATGAGCAGGTTGGGCAGCGACTGGCTGATCATCTGGCGCAGCGTGTCGATGTCGTTGGTGTAGTGGCTCATGATGTCGCCGCGCTGGTGCGTGTCGAAGTAGCGAATCGGCAGGTCCTGCATGCGGTTGAACATCTTCTCGCGCAGCTTCTCCAGCGAGCCCTGCGTGACAATGGCCATGGCGCGGTTCCAGAAGAGCGAGGACAGGATGCCGACGCCGTAGATGCAGGCGAGGGTGGTCACGAGCTGTGCGATCTTGGGCTGCGCGGCTTCCCAATCGCCCGACTGCCACGATTCGCTAATAATCTGCAGGGCGCTCTGAAGGAAGGTCGCGCCGATGGAGTTGATGATGGCGCAGAGCACCACGCCGGCGACGACGAGGGGCAAAAGCACGGGGTAGAAACCAAAGAGCGTCTTGATGAGGCGCGACATGGTGCCGCCCTTGCGGTTGAGCGCGCGCTCGGCGGTCGTTGCCTTACTCATGTGCCTCGCCTCCTTCCTGGGTCTGAGCTTGCGTTACGGATGCCTCGGTGTCGCCCTCGACGGCCCCTTCGCCCTCGGCAGACATCTTGTTTTGCGAGGTGAAGGTCTCGCGGTAGATCTCGCTCGTCTTGAGCAGCTCGTCGTGGTTACCGATCTGCGCGATGCGGCCGCCCTCCATGACGATGATGCGATCGGCGTCCTGCACGGAGCTGATGCGCTGGGCGATGATGAGCTTGGTCGTGTTGGGCAGATAGCTTGCCAGCCCTGCGCGGATCTTGGCGTCGGTCTTGGTGTCGACGGCGCTGGTGGAGTCGTCCAGGATCAAGATCTTGGGGCGACGCAGCAGGGCACGCGCAATGCACAGGCGCTGCTTCTGACCGCCGGAAACATTGGAGCCGCCCTGTTCGATCCAGGTGTCATAGCCCTTGGGGAAGCCGTCGACAAACTCGTCGGCGCAGGCCAGATGCGCTGCCTCGCGGACCTCCTCGTCGGTGGCGTTCGGGTCTCCCCAGCGCAGGTTCTCGGCAATCGTGCCGCTAAACAGCACGTTTTTCTGCAGTACCATGGCCACCTGGTGGCGCAGGGCGTCCAAGTCATAGTCGCGCACATCCACGCCGCCCACGCGCACGGTACCTTCGGTGGCGTCGTACAGGCGGGCGATGAGGTTTACGAGCGTGGACTTGGCCGAGCCGGTGCCGCCGATGATGCCGATGGTCTCGCCGCTCTTAATGTGCAGGTCGATGTCGTCGAGCGCCTGGCGTTTCGCATGCGCGGAATACTTAAAGCTCACGTGGTCAAAGTCGATGGAACCGTCGGCGACCTCGAGTACGGGCTCGGCGGGATCGGCGATCGTGGGCTCGGCGGCCAGCACCTCGGTGATGCGGTGGGCCGATTCGTCGGCCATGGTCACCATGACAAAGATCATCGACAGCTGCATCAGGCTCATGAGGATTTGGAAGCCATAGGTAAAGATCGAGGAGAGCTGGCCCACGTCGAACAGCGTGCCCTGGCTCGTGATGATGAGCTTGGAGCCCAGGTAGATGATGACGACAAACGCGCCGTTGACACAGATGTTCATCATGGGGTTGTTAAAGGCGAGCAGCTTTTCGGCGCGGGTGAAGTCCATCTGGACGTCGCGTGCGGCGGTCGCGAACTTCTCCTTCTCAAAGTCTTCGCGCACGTAGCTCTTGACCACGCGCATGCCGGTGACGTTTTCCTCGACGGACTCGTTAAGGGCGTCGTACTTGTGGAACACGCGCGAGAAGATGGGGCGCACCTTAAAGATGATAAAGAACAGCCCAAAGCCCAGCAGCGGAATGATGACCAGGTAGACCATGGCAACGCTGCCGCCCATGATAAATGCCATGGTAAAGGCGAAGACCAATACCAGCGGCGCGCGCACGGCGATGCGGATGATCATCATAAAGGCCTGCTGCACGTTGTTGATGTCGGTGGTCAGGCGCGTGACGAGCGAGGAGCTCGAGAATTCATCGATGTTGGCAAAGCTGAACGTCTGGATCTTGTAGAACAGGTCGTGGCGCAGGTTCTTGGCGAAGCCGCAGCTCGCATGGCTGCAGGTGACGCCGGCAGCGGCACCAAAAGCAAGCGACGTCAGCGCGATGAGCACCAAAAAGCCCGCGGTGGGAAGCATCTCGGCTACGGTGGCGCCGTCTTTGATGGCGTCGATCAGGTTGGCGGTGATAAATGGAATCAGCATCTCGCAGAGCACCTCGCCAAGCACGAGCAATGGCGTGGCAACGGTGACTTTCATATAGTCGCGGATGCTGCCCATGAGGGTTTTAATCATCCAGTTCCTCCCAGGTTACACGGATTTTCTCGAGCATTTCGGCGAGCTGCTCGCGCTCGTCGTGGGTGAGGGCACCAAAGGCCTGCTCTCTAAAGCGAATGCGGGCTGCCTGGTCGATGCGGGCGTTTTCCCGGCCGGTTTCGGTCAGGCGAATGGTGAGCTGCCGTCGATCCTTGGGGTTACGGCTGCGCTCGATGAGGCCGTTGAGCTCGAGCTTGGACAGGATCTCGGAAAGCGACCCCGGCTTGAGGTCAAAGTGCATGCCGAGTTCCTGCTGCGACATCTCGCCGCCGGGTTGCTTGGCCAGCAGGCAGATGATGGGCGCCTTGCCGGACACGCCTCCGCCATGAAAATGCATGTAATGGCCGCAAAAGCCCAGGCCATTGAGGATGCGCTTGGCAAGCTTGTCTTCTGAGCTAACCGCTTCGGGTGCATCCGCCGGCTGTGACGGGTCGCCGCCGGGCTCGTGCGAACAAAGGTTAAGAGGTTCATCGCACATGAATTAGTGTTGCTCCTTTCTTTAGTTAGGTAGTGGAATTGTTTTGTGCCTAACCAATCTAGGAGCATGAGAAATGAATGTCAAGGTACCAAACTAGCCGTTGCGCGGTTTTACCAAACCGCGTAACGGCTCGACGCTGCAAACGCCCCTAAGCGGCAATCTGGCGTTCAATCGTCGGGCATGGCCACAAGGCCTATGCCCTCCTCTTTCACGCCACCTTGCTCGCTTAGGAGCGTTTTCGCTGTCCGTCCTCAACATGTGATTCCGCCACGGTCCGCTTCGGGGCGGCACTTGGGGACGTTCCTTTTGTGCCGGCACTTGGGGACACTCCTTGTAGTCGTTGGGGACGTTCTTGTTTGACTAGTCATTTAAGAACGTCCTCAACGACTAACTTCACGTAACCTATCCGCAACAATTCGACCTCCACGGCACCAGCGCCCGCCTGCCGTGCTCCCTGCGCTACACTTAGTCGCACTGTGGCGCTGCTGCGCCGTGCCCGAACCAAGGGAGACCCTCATGAAGAACACTCAGCTGCTGCTGATCAACGATATGTGCGGCTACGGCAAGGTCGCGCTTTCTGCCATGCTGCCGGTGCTGTCGCATATGGGCTACCGCATCCACAACCTGCCGACGGCGCTGGTGTCCGATACGCTCAACTATCCCAAGTTCTACATCCACGACACCACAGAGTACGTGCGCCAGAGCCTCGCCATCTGGGAGGAGCTCGGCTTTGAGTTCGACGCCATTTCGACCGGCTTTATCGTGACCGAGGAAGAGACGCGCATCATTTCGGACTTCTGCCACCGTCGCGCGCAAAAGGGTACCAAGGTGTTCGTCGACCCCATCATGGGCGACAACGGCAAGCTCTATGCGGGCGTGCCCGAGTCCACGATTGGCCTTATGCGGCATCTGCTGGAGTGCGCAGACTACGCGGTGCCCAACTATACCGAGGCGTGTCTGCTTGCCGACAGGCCTATCGCCGAGCAAATTACGCCCGATGAGGCCCGCGACCTTGTGGACGCTGTGCGCGAACTGGGTGCCAAGTCGGTGGTCATTACGAGCGCCGTAGTCAATGGCACGAACGCGGTTATCGGTTACGACCATGTGGCGGGGGAGTACTTTACGATTCCCTTTGAGCTCATTCCGGTTTATTTCCCGGGCACGGGCGACACGTTCTCGGCGGTGCTCGTCGGCCGCGTTATGGCCGGTTGGAGCCTTCAGCGCGCGACGAGCGATGCCATGCGCGTGGTAGCGGAGCTTATCGAGCGCAATGCCGACCAAGAGGACAAGTCGGCCGGCCTTCCCATCGAGGCCTGCCTGGATGTGATCGACCATGAGTAACGCTGGCGAGAACGGCGCCAGGCCTGCGGGCGGGGGCAAGCCGCTCGGCGCGCCGCGTGGAAAGCGTCCACGTATCCGCGTGAGTTGCGTGGACCAGTTGGGCACATGCCGCTGCCATCACGGGCACAAGCCGGGCGACGTTTTTGACTTCGACCGAGATCGCGGCAAGATGTGCGCCATGGCCTGCCATGTGGGCTTTCCCTATATCGATATCTTGCGCTATGGCGGAACCGTGCCCGGCAACGAGCCTGGTACGGCAAAGTTCTGCTGTCCCGAGGTCGATACGCTGAACGTCTGGCTTGCCGAGATCGTCGACGAGTAGTCGAGCGCAATGTGACAAAGGGACAGTTCTTTTGTCACATTCGCCGGTGGTGCCCCTTCTATTATGCTTGTAATCTCAAATCTCTGCATTTCATCCGATTTTAGGTTCTAAAAATCCTACATTTCATCGATAATCAAGCGCATAAAACTTTGCATTTCATTTGATGACACTGAGGGGAGAGCCTATGCTGCGCAGGAAAATAGCGGCAGAGCTGGAGCGTTGGCTGAAGTCTGCCGAGCAAAAGGCCTTATTCATTACGGGTTCTCGCCAGATTGGCAAAAGCTATTCGATTCGCGCATTTGGCAAAGCCAACCATGCAACCTACATCGAGCTTAACCTCATGGAAAACCGCCAGGCAAAAGATGCTCTTCTCGAGGCGCGGGATGCCGATGATTTCATCAGCAGGGTGACGCTTCTTTCGGGAAAGTCGATTGCACCAGGCAAAACGCTCGTGTTTATCGATGAGGTCCAAGAGGCCCCCGACATCATGACGATGGCAAAGTTCCTTGTTGAGGACGGGAGGTGCCGCTGGGCGTTTTCGGGGTCAATGCTCGGGACCCAGTTCAAGGGCGTCAGGTCCTATCCCGTGGGGTATGTCCACGAGCTTAGGATGTTCCCGCTCGATTTTGAGGAGTTTTGCTGGGCAACCGGAGTGAGCGAGGGGGCTCGCCAAACGATACGTGACGCGTGTATCAGCGAGAGGCCCATTCCTGATTACATTCATGACGCGATGATGGCAAACTTCAGGACCTATACCGTTGTCGGCGGAATGCCGGAGGTCGTGCAGCGTTTCCTTGACACGCAGGGCGACCTTGCCTCTGTTCGTCAGCTACAGTCCGAGCTCAACGAACAGTACCGACGGGATATTTCCAAGTATGCAAGCGGGCGTGCCCTTCAGGTGCAGAGCATCTACGATCAGCTCCCCATTATGCTTGAGGGCGAACACAAGCGTTTCGTGCTCAATTCCATTGACCCCAAGGCGCATTATGAGAAGTACCAGCGAGATTTTGTCTGGCTTGTCGATGCCGGCGTTGCTCTCAAAGCCGATATCGTAACCGAGCCAAAGTCGCCCCTGCTCAAGACGGCACGACCATCGCAGTTCAAGCTATACCAATCGGATACGGGCATGTTGATGGCGCGCTACCCCGTTGGAGTCGCCCAAGCGGCGTATCTTGATAGCAAGGAGCCCAATCTGGGCGGCATTTACGAAAACGTGGTGGCCCAGCAGCTGGCTGCCCAAAATCGCCAGCTTTACTACTATCAGACAAAAAAGCGCGGTGAAGTGGACTTTGTGGTCGACGGACCGGATGGGACGGCTGTTCCTATCGAGGTTAAATCGGGCTCCTATTACCACGCGCACGCTGCGCTCGGTCATGTGCTTGATACGGCTGAATATGGCGTAAGGCTCGGGATTGTTTTCTCGAGAGGCAACGTTGAGCGCAGCGGAGCGGTTCTCTATTTGCCGCTATATGCGACTTGGGCCCTTTCGGATGTTTTGGGCGACTCCTGTGCCGAGGGGATAAAGCTGGAGGTCAAGCCGGTCTAGGGCCAGTCCCGGATGTGACAAAGGGGCAGTCCCTTTGCCACATTCATGAGCGTGGATTTTTCCCGTTTAGGGCGCACTTGAACGCTCAAAGCGGGAGAAATCCACGCTCGATGTATGCCGATGGCGCGGTTCGTACGCCCGCGCCGCCCGAGCGCCTACAGCTGCTCGAGCATAGCGGCGCAACCGGCGAGCACGTCGCGGTACGTGGCATCGAAATTGCCGGTGTACCAGGGGTCGGCCACGTCGCCGGGGCGATCGGTCCAATCGAGCAGGCGCGAGATCTTGCCATCGGGGTTCTTCCCAAAAATTCGGTACAGGCCTCGGGCGTTCTCGTCGTCCATATAGACAATGTGGTCCCAGTCGCCATACTCCGCGCGACGCACCTGACGTGCACGGTGCGCAACGACGGGAATCCCGACCTCGCGCAGCTTGGCAACGGTACCGTGGTGTGGCGGGTTGCCGATCTCCTCGGTCGAGGTCGCAGCGGAGTCAATGACAAACTCGCCCGCGCGCCCGGCGCGCCGCACCAGCTCGGTAAACACCGACTCAGCCATCGTCGAGCGGCAGATGTTCCCATGGCAGATAAACAGTACACGTTGCATATGCGGTTTCCTTTCGATCGCCATCATCGGGCTCGAGCATCGCATCTACGCCTGCGCCCTCGTCCGCTTGCGCTCCCAGCGAGCCAACCTAATCGTCACCAGCGTGAGGGCCCAGGCCACAAGCGAGAACGCGGCGCCCACTGCGCCCACGTACGCAATGCCAATGCTGCTTACCACGGCGCCGCCCACTGCGGTGCCAAACGAGATGCCGACGTTAAACGCCATGGGCTCAACCGAACTTGCGAGTACCATCGACTTGGGGTGGCGGCTGCGTGCCACATCCATAAAGTGCGTGATGCACGACACTGAGAACAGGTACATGAGCATTGCCAGACTAAAGACAAAGATAAGTGCGAGCGGCATGGCAGCGCCTACGGCAAACAGCCCAAACAATGCCGCCGCCTGCAGCACAAACGTCACGAGTAGCGCCTTCATGCCAAAGCGCGCATCGATCCATCCGCCCAGGATGTTCGAGATCAGGCAGAACACGCCGTAGGCCATGAGCGTGGTACTGGCTTCGACCGTGCCCATGCCCAGCACCTGCTCAAGATAAGGCGTCACGTAGCCATAGAAAACGTAGACCGACCCCACGCCAAACAAAAAGATGAGCATGCCGGTGATGATGCTCGGCTCGCGTAGCAGACCCGCCTGCTCGCGAAAAGTGGCGGGCTCGTCGGTTTGCCCAGCGCGCGGCATAAACATCACGAGCGCTCCGCAGATCAGAACGGCAAAGGTCAGCGTGCCGTACATGACCACGTGCCAGTCGAGCGTGTCGGCCACAAACTTGCCGATCGAAGTGACAAAGACCATTGCCACGGAAAACGCGCCGTACACCACCGAGATGGCGAGTGAGGTCTGCTGCGGGGACAGCAGCTCGGGGATATACGTCACGCCCACGGCGAGCAGTGCGCCCGAGACGGAGCCCAAGATGATGCGCGAGGCGAACAGCACTTGAAAGTTGGGTGCCAGCGCCATGACCAGATTGCCGAGCACAAAAATAATGCTGTAGCACACGAGCAGTTGGTAACGACGAAAGCGCCCCGTGCTGAGCGCGAGCACCGGCGTCGAGATGGCGTAGATCAGTGCGAACACGCTAATAAGTTGGCCTGCGGTGGCAAGCGATACGCCGAGTTCCGTCGCCAGGTCACTTTCGATGCCGATGACCACGAACTCCGAACAGCCGAGCGAAAAGCCTAACAACACGAGCAGCGCCAGGCAAAGATTGGTGCGCGCAGGGGAGAGCGCGGCGGCGGTTGACTTACTTTTTGGCGTGGTTGCGGCGGTCAAGGTTGTCACTCCAATGTCGCATGAATAAGCGGGATTCAATCCCTGCAACTCTAACAGAATGTGACAAAGGGACAGTCTCTTTGTCACATTCGCGGCGTGGCTGCCGCCCAAACCGTCGCAACATTCGATGAAAATCTCGAAAACGAGGAAAACCGTCGAATGTTGTGATGGTTTTCAAGTCTGCGCCGGCGAGCCGCCGTACCATCTGAGGGTATAAGGCTGGTAAGTGTTTATTTGCGAGGCCTAAGGGGCGCCCCGTATGGATATCGATAACTTTGAATGGTGGTATAGCGAGGGTGAGGCTCCGGACGAGGAGTGGGACGAGCCCACGCCGCGTGACGTGTCGAGCGACGAGGACGAGACCGGCAACGACGTCGCTGCCGACTCGGACGCCGCTTCCGACTCCGCCGAACCCCTAACCTTTGAGCAGGCCTGGGCCCAGGCCGAGGCAGACGAGGCGAAGGCCGACGCTACGGCCACGCTCGGTGAGCCGGCCGACATGTCCATCTCGCCGGCAAAGACCCCGCAGCCGCGCCACACCATCGATCCCGACAGCACGGCATCCTTCAGCATACTCGACGTGCCCGCGCAGGGTGCCCAGGCGCCCGCGCCCACACGTCGCCCCAATCTGTCTCGCGAGGAAGATGCAGGACGTCGCTCTCCGCTTGGCCCCATCCTTATCGCCTTCATGGCCGGCGTTATCGCCTGCTCGGTAATTGGAAACGTCTGGATCCATGTCGAGCAGCAGCGCCAAGATGCCGCCAAGGTCGAGATGTCTGTCGAGCAATCGCTCAGCCGCACGCGCTCGGTACATGTGTCGGTCGAGGTCAAAGACGGTGCGACGTGGGACACCGCGCGCGGCGACAGCCAAATGCTCATCCACATCGCGGGGCGCACGCTCAAAGGACAGACGATTGACGAGTATCAATACGTCAATTCCGCTGGTGACGGCATCGAACTTAAGCCCGGCGACTACGAGCTCACCGTCGATGAACCGCCCGTCGCCACCGACGGCACGCGCTTCCGTGCCTCAAAGCGCATGGTCCCCGTGAGCTTTAACTCACAGGCACCCGACACGGTCGACACCACGCCGCAGGGCGGGTTCGACCTTTACGTGGATACCCAGTAGGCGCGCGCCGCTCATTCCGCTATGGCTACTCAATAATCGCCTGCCGTCCCGTCCAGCCGCCAAGAGTGGGACAATAGCCCTCGACACTATTGTTTACTTTTGGAGGAAGTAGCATGTCTACCGTCACTACCATCAAGCGCGGCGGCCTCACCGCGGCCATCGATTCCATGGGCGCCCAGCTCACGAGCCTTGCCCTCAACGGCAACGAGTATCTGTGGCAGGGTGACCCCGCCTTTTGGGGCAAGCATGCGCCCATCCTGTTCCCCATTGTGGGCTCGCTGCGCAACAACACGGCGACGTCTGCGGCCGGCACCTGCGAGATGCCGCGCCACGGACTCGCACGCATCGTCGAGCACAAGCTGGTCGAGGTTTCGGAGGACGGCTCCTCGGTAACGTACGAGATCACCGACACGCCCGAGTCGCTCAAGGCCTTTCCGTTCCACTTTAAGCTCAACATGACCTATGCCCTGACCGGCGACGCCACCCTCACGCAGACCTTTGCCGTCACCAACACCGGCGACGTGGACCTGCCGTTCTCGGTGGGCGGCCACCCCGCGTTTAACGTACCGGCTCCCGGTGCCGAGGACGAGGCATTCGAGGATTACGAGCTGGCGTTTACCGAGGCTTGGACTAATGAGGCTCCCATCATCACGCCCGACGGTCTTATGACGTTCGAGGGTAGTTACAAGGCTCCCGATAACTCGGACGTGCTGCCCATCACGCACCGCAGCTTCGATAACGACGCCATCATGTTCACCGATACCCCGGGCTCCACGCTCACGCTGCGCGGTCGCAAGTCGGGTCACGGCGTCAAGATCGACTTTGAGGGCTTTAAGTACATTGGCGTGTGGTCTGCCGCCAACGACGCCCCGTTTGTGGCGCTCGAGCCCTGGACCGGTCATACCACCATGGACACCGAGGACGATGTTTTTGAGCACAAGGTCAACACCATCACCTTGGCTCCCGGCGCCACCGACAAGCGCACCTTTAGCGTTACGTTGCTCTAGAGGTTCCGCCGCTCGGTCGATGCTGCGCGCCGCCCAGAGCGACAATTTGTCATTCAAAAGGCAAGGCATGACCAGAAGGTCTATGCCTTGCCTTTTTCATGCCAACTTGTTCGCTCTGGACGGCGCTCGCTGGCATTGCCAGATCATCGATGTCGCCGCTTCTGTCAAGTAGCCATCGGGTGTAGCCATCGGGGACGTTCTTAAACGACTACTGTGCGTCTATTAATTTTTCGCGCACATGCCGCGCTGCTGGTTGCGGGCGTATATCCTGTCTTATTGTCAGTAAAGCAAAATAGGGAAGGCACTAGATGCAATCTCGACAACAGCGCGGCATGCAGGCCCAGCCGGTATGCAGCCGTCGCATCTTTTTGGGTAGCGCTCTCGCTGCGAGCGCTACTGTCGTCGCCGGCGCACTTGCCGGTTGCCAGCGCCCCTCCACGCTGGAAGTAGTTCAGCCCACGACGGGTGGCGGTCGCGACGACCTGTCCGATTCCGTTATCGGCAAGGATAAGATCCGCATTGGCATGGAGGCGGCCTACGCCCCGTACAACTGGCAGGTTTCCGAAGCCAGCGAGTACACCATCCCCATCGACAACGTGCAGGGCGCCTATGCCGATGGCTACGACGTGCAGATCGCCAAGATCGTCTGCAAGGCCCTCGGTGGCGAGCCCGTTGCCGTCAAGCAGAGCTTTTCGGGCCTTATCGATTCGCTCAACAACGGCCAAATCGACCTCATCATCGCCGGCATGAGCGCCACGCCCGAGCGCGAGGAGTCCGTCGGCTTTTCCGATCCGTACTTCATTGGCTACTTTGGCCTGTTCGTAAAAGAGGGCTCGCCCTACCAAAATGCGACCAAGCTCAGCGACTTCAGTGGCGCCACGGTGCTCGGCCAAAAGGACACCATGCTCGATACCGTTATCGACGAGATTCCGGGTGTTGTGCACAAAAACCCGGTCGATTCGGTTCCCACGGTGTTCTCGAACCTGCTGCAGGGCACGTGCGACGCCGTGACCTACAACACCGAAAACGAGAAGGGCTATATGGCCCAAAATCCCGGTATCGTCCCCATCCATTTTGCCGAGGGCGAGGGCTTTAAGCAGGAGGTCGCGGCAAATGTCGGTTGCCGCAAGGGCTCGGACAAGCTGCTTAAGCTCATCGACAAGACACTCAAGGGTATTAGCCAGGAGGAGCGCGACCAGATGTGGGACGCGTGCCTCGATCGTCAGCCGGCATAGGGAGGCAGCATGAAAACCATCAATCGTCTGGCCTCCTTTATCAAGGCCGACCATCGTTATGTGTACCTGGGCACGAGCGTCATCGCGGCGCTCGGCCTGGCTTTTAGCCAGCGCAACCCCACGCCGCTGAGCTTCTTGGCCCCCACGGGCGTGTTCCAAGATTGCCTTTGGGCGATTCTTTGGGCCTGGCTCGTCGTGTCGGCGGCGGCGCTGGTCACCAAGCTCATGCACTGGAACGACTATCGCGAAACGTCGCCGTTTGCTTCCGAGCGTTTCCGTCGCGGCGTGCGCCTGGGCAGCTACGTCGTGGTCGCCATCGCGGCAATCTTTTTCGTGGACCGCTGCGTCATGTCGTTTATCGATCTGGTGCAGGTGAGCATTGTCTCGGACTCCAACCCCAGCGACTTTTTGTCCAGCCTGGTCTACATGACCTACAAGAGCGGCGACTTCTTCATTCGCGGTATCGAGATCACCATCGCGCTTGCCACCTTCGGCACTGTCATCGCATTCTTCCTGGCACTGCTCTTTGTGTTCCTGCGTATTCAGACGTTCGACCGCGTGGATAACGACCTGGTGCGCTTCTTTAAGAGTATCGGCCGCGGCTTTGCGGCCGTCTACTCCACCATCGTGCGCGGCACGCCCATGATGGTCCAGGGTCTGCTCATCTATTATGCGGGCTTCACCGTTTTGCGCGGCATGGGCTTCGAGACCGCCCAGGCCAACCAGATCTGGAGCACCTTTACCGCTGGCCTCGTCACCATCTCGCTCAACTCCACCGCCTACATGATGGAGGTCCTGCGCGGCGGCATCGAGTCCATCGATCCCGGCCAGGCCGAGGCAGCACGTTCGCTGGGCCTGTCGCAGTGGCAAGCCATGCGCAAAGTCGTGTTCCCTCAGGGCATTAAAAACGCGATTCCGGCGCTCACCAACGAGCTCGTCATCAACATCAAGGATTCGTCGGTGCTTTCGGTCATCGGCGTGTTCGACCTTATGTACGCTACTACCACGGTCGCCGGCGTGTACTACCGCCAGATGGAGGTCTACTGCGTGGCGCTCGTGGTCTACCTGATCCTGACGCTCGTGGCGAGCCGCCTGCTCGAGGCCTTTGGCAAAAAGCTCGGCGCCGAGGCCCCGGCAACGCTGCCCAGCTCCAACTAGGCTCAAGACGAGGAGAATCATCATGGCAGATATCGCCACTACCGGCACCGCGGCCGCCGCACAGACCAATGAGCCGCTCATCCGCGTCGAGGGCCTGCGCAAGAGCTTCGGCTCGCTCGAGGTGCTCAAGGGCATTGACCTGTCCGTTAACCCCGGCGAGGTCGTTACCATCATCGGCGCCTCGGGCTCGGGCAAGTCGACCTTCCTGCGCTGCCTCAACCTGCTCGAGACCCCGGACGCGGGCCACATCTGGTTCCACGGCCAGGACCTTACGGCCGAGCGCTGCAATATCAATAAACTCCGCGAGGACATCGGCATGGTGTTCCAGGGCTTTAACTTGTTCAACAACATGGATGTGCTCGACAACTGCACGCTTGCGCCCGTCACGCTCAAAAAGATGAGCAAGGCCGAGGCCGAGAAGGTCGCGATGGAGCATCTGACGAGTGTGGGACTCGAAAAGTTCGCGCACGCCGCCGTGGGTCGCCTGTCCGGCGGCCAAAAGCAGCGCGTGGCCATCGCCCGCGCCCTGTGCATGAATCCGCAGATCATGCTGTTCGACGAGCCAACCTCCGCGCTCGACCCCGAGATCGTGGGCGAGGTGCTCGAGGTCATGCGCAAGCTCGCGGCCGACGGCATGACCATGGTCGTCGTCACGCACGAGATGGCCTTTGCCCGCACCGTGTCCGATCGCGTGGTCTTTATGGACAAGGGCGTGGTGCTCGAGGATGCGGCACCGGCCGAGCTCTTCGGCAATCCCAAACACCAGCGCACTCGCGAGTTCCTCTCGCGTTATCTCAACGACAAATAATGCAAGCGAACGTGGCAAAGGGACCGCCTCTTTGCCACGTTATTTTTGGAGGAAGGCATGGCCGAGGTTTGGCGCTTCTTTGCGCACGAGGATGATTTTGCCGATATCGATGAGGTCGGCGCGTGCGAGCGCCTGGGCCGCGTGCTGTCGTTTCCGACGATTTCGAGCATGGATGCCCAGACGGTGGACTGGCAGGCGTTTGACGACCTGCGCGCCTATATGCAGCAGGGCTGGCCGCGCGTGTTTGCGACGGGCGAGGTCGAGCTCATCGACCATTCGCTGCTCGTGACGCTTGCCGGCACCGACCCCGCCCTCAAGCCGGTCATGCTCATGGGCCACATGGACGTGGTTCCCGTGGTGCCGGGCACCGAGACGGACTGGACGCACGATCCCTTTAGCGGGCACGTGGACGACACCTATATTTGGGGTCGCGGCGCCATCGATATGAAAGACCAGGTTGCGGGCATCTTGGAGGCCGTTGAGTATGCGCTGGCGCACGGCTGGCAACACGAACGAACGCTGCTGCTGGCCTTTGGCCAGGATGAGGAGACCACGCAGTGCGGCGCGGGTGCCATTGGCCGCGTGCTCGAGGAGCGCGGCGTTGAGCTTGAGTACCTGATTGACGAGGGCGACTATCGTATCGTTGAGGCTGCCGAGTACGGCGCAGGCGAGGGTTGGCTTATGCATGCCGATCTTGCCGAGAAGGGCTATGCCGATATCGTGCTCAGGGCGAAGAGCGAAGGCGGGCATTCTTCCAACCCTTACGGCGGCACGTCGCTCGAAGTGCTCAGCCGCGCTATTGCCGCGATTTGCGATATCGAGTGGCCGGCGCGTGTGACCGACCTGCTTGCCGCGCAGCTCGTCGAGCTGGGGCTTTATACCGCAGACGAGATTGCTGCCAGCAAGGATGCCATCGTGCGCGACTGCCTCGCCAGCAAAAAGCTGTACCCGCTTGTAACCACCACCTGCGCGCCCACGCAAATCGAAGGCGGCAGTACCGGTGCCAACGTAATGCCGCAGGATATGTGGGCCAATATCAACTTCCGCATGCTCGAGGGCACGAGCGTGGCCGATGTCGTGGCCTGCTGCCGCGAGGCCGTTGCCACCGCTGGGCTCGCTGGCCGAGTCGAGGTCGAGCTGGGCCCCGGCAGCTCCGAGTCCTCGCCGTCCCCGCGCGTGGGCGGTCCGGGGCTCGAGGCCGTTCGCGCCATCGCCGCCCGCTATTTCCGTGATCCCAAGGGGACGGAGGAAAACGGATCGTCTGCGGTGGGCCAAGAGCCGATGAGCATCGTGCCCTCGACCGTGATTGGCGCAACCGATGCCGCCAACTACCAGCGCATTTGCCGCGAGTGCATCCGCTTCTCCGCCTTTGTGGTCGACGATGACGAATGCGACCGCGGCGTCCACGGCACCAACGAGCGCATCACCCGTCGCGCCTACCTCCAAGGCACCCGCTTCCTCATCGCCCTGCTCCGCACGCTCTAGAATGTGACAAAGGGACTGAGCCGATTTCATCGGTAATGAGACAAAAACTGTAATAGAAAAAGGCTAAGATATCTTAAGAGACATATGCTGGGGTTGGTATTCCTTGAACGACCGCGGGCATGTGCCAGACCGCCTCGGCCCCCGGGGAGCGCCCGGGCAGGTCGCCGTGTGACTGGGGAGGAAATTATGCAGGAGCTCAGAGAGATGACGTCTCGACTCGTGAATATTGCTACCGGGGGGGGTGTCTAAGCAGGGAACTTCCTGGTGAACACCGGCCGCGCGAGCGGTGGTCCGTCATGTCTTGTGGCCGTCGTCGCGGGCTGCGCTCGGTCTCGCCATATGCGATTGTTCTGGCCCTCGCCATCGCGCTGACGGCGAGTTTCTTCCTGCCGCTTCGTGCCGAGGCGGCAATTTCGGACCACACGGTTCCGACGATTTCGCCTTCGGGGACAACAATCAACCTGTTTGATTACTGGGTGAATCCCGATAACCATCTGTCGGTTTCCGGCAACGGCGGCATCAACAAGAACCACCGCTTCCAGTTCAAGGATCAAGGAGCCAGCGAGGAACTTAACCAGTATACGGGTGACTCCCGGGTCCGCACCGGCATCGTGAACAATGTTCTTGCCGGTGGTTACCCGAAACTCACCGGCCGCTGGGAGGGAGAATCCCTCGGCTACCTGTTTGATTCCTCCGTCCAGACGGGCAAGATATCCCATATGGGTGTGACGGGTCTGTTGCAGGCCAAGGGTGGCTACTACGAGTATGACAGCTCGCGGAACTACGCGGCGTACAACGCCAATAAGAATGCATTTGATGTCTACAATGCTGCCGGCGTTATGCAAGCGGGGGCTGAGCCTCATTCAGTAGGCCAGTTCTTCCCCTTCGATGCGGCCGATGAGGTATTCAAGGAAGAGGGCGGCAAACTCGTCCCGAACGGCATTACGTCGCAGAACAACGGACCCCTCAACCATTATTTCGGCCTCTCCATGTCGTCGCGCTTCGTGCAGCCGAAGGATGGCAAAACGAACGCTGACAAGCCCATGACCTTTGAGTTCGCCGGAGACGACGACGTCTGGGTGTTCATTGACGATGTCCTCGTGGGCGACATTGGCGGCATCCACACCAGTGCTAAGCTGACCATCGACTTCCAAACGGGCAAGATTAAGGTTAACGATTCCCCAGACGGCACGCTGTTAAGCAAGTTCCAGGAAGCAAAGCAGGATACTACTAAGGGCTTCAAAGGCGACACCTTCGATGACGGCACCAACCACACGCTCAAGTTCTTCTACTTGGAGCGTGGCGCCACCGACTCCAACATGAAGCTCAAGTTCAACCTCGTGACGGTTCCCGAGTCCGACATCATCAAGTTCGACCAGGACGGCAAGTTCGTACAGGGTGCCAAGTTCCAGCTCTATAAGACCGACAAGGACTTCAAGAACGAGCTTGAGCCCCTCGGATCCGGCACCACGGACGAGGCCGGCCACCTAACGCTCACGAACGACGATGACAACGGCGTCATCAACTTCGACGATCTCTACAACAAGGATCACAGCAACAAGTACTACCTCCTGAAGGAGACGCACGTGCCCGAGGGATACCGCTCGAGTCCCACGGCGACGGGTGGCAGCATGCAGCTCGAGTACGTGCCCGCGAGCGCCGGGAACGGCGCGGGCGGCGTCATCATCAACCGCGGCGGTATGGACGCGGACAGCGTCGTGTGGAAGACCGGCGCGTTCGCCGGCGCGAAGGAGACCATCACCGCGCCGTCGACCGTGTACCAGGCGAATAATGACCTGACGAAGGTCAGCCTAGACTCCGGCATACTGTTCGCTGTGGTGCTCAAGCGCGATAAAAGCGCAAACGCAGATATCAAAGATCAGAACAATTGGTACGCCGTGTCGGGCGACCCATCGACGGGAATGGGATACACCCTCGCCGGGAAGCCGAGTAAGGCCGGCGCTATCGAGGCGGCGAAGAAGGACCTGCACGCCTTCACGCTCAACACGAGCGGCCAGTACCAGGTAGAGATTCAAAATCTGCCCGGTGACATCTCCAAGTACTACTACCTGCTGAGCGGTGATGCCCGCAAGGATGCCGAGTACACGGTGGCCATCTACTACACAGCGGCGAGCTCCATCGCCGAGGCGGATATGGACAACACGGTCCACGTGTTCAGCGATGACCTCCCCGACGGCAAGGAGAATTTCCGGCGGCAGTTCGCCACGCGCCTGCTCGTCTCGAACATCCAGAATCGCCTGTTCGTGCAGAAGACCGATACCGCGGGTAAGCCCGTTGAGGGGGCGAAGTTCGGCCTGTACACGGCCGATCAGGTGACAACAGACGCAAACGGCAAGGTCGTGCTCAAGGGCGAGCAGACCCCCTACGACACCCTGACGACGGGGTCGGTCGGCAACCCGGTCCCGCTCGAAGGTGCGGGCATATTCCCGAATACGAGCAAGGAGCACAAGCCGCTTACGAAACGCACCTACTACCTGAAGGAAATCTCAGCGCCGAGCGGTTTCCTGCTCAACGACACGCTCACCAAAGTGATTGTGGACGATTACGGCGTCCATGCCGATGCCGGTACGCGCGATGACGGCGTTTCGACGTTTGTGGGCCCGGGCGCGCTGATGAAGAGCCTGAGCCAGCTTGGCGCAGAGGCCGACATCGACAACACGCTCACGTGGATCAAGGGTGTGCGGCAGACCTCGAATGGTGTGACCGATACTGACGGTAATCTGTCGTGGAGCAATGTCGATCCCGCCGGTGCCGGCGACACGGTGCACCTCAAGTACGGTGCCAACGGACGTGTCTACCAGTATGGGCCCACCGAGGAGGGCAAACCCTACCGCCTGGAGACCGAGACGGGCTGGATACGTATGGGTATCACCCAGGACGAGCAGCCCAAGGGGACCAAGTCGAAAGGTGCCCGTGCCAATCTGGGCGACATGAACCTGAACGCCCTGTTCACGGGCGCCACCTGCGTGCGCGTGGCGAACGAACGCGAGGCGAGCCTTGAGGTGACGAAGAAGGTTATCGTGCCCAATGGCCTGACGGGCAATAAGGACGCGAAGTTCACCTTCAAGTTCACCGTGCCTGATGGGAAGACCTACAAGGCTGCAGTGTTCAAGAACGCTGGGGCCGCAAGCGAGAAGCAGGTCGGCGATATGTTCGACCTGACGAACGGTCGCGAGCAGACCATCACGGCCGGCCAGACGATCCGCGTGTACGGCCTCGCCGAGCACGACGCCTACACGGTGCAGGAGCTGAACGGTACGGACAAGATGCCGGCCGGCTTCACGCTGACCAAGCGCGAGCAGGGCGGCAACGCCCTGAGTGGCGAGGGCGACAGCATCTCCGGCACGATCGCAAAGCAGAACGCCGACGGCACACTGGCCGACGCCAACAAGCTGGTATTCACGAACACCTACAGCGTAAAGTCGCCGGTGACGCTCACCAATGCGTTCTGGGCGCAGAAGGTGCTCCAGGGCCGTGACTGGAAAGATGGCGATAGCTTCAAGATTTACCTGCGCGCGGACAAGGGCACGCCGATGCCCGACGGTGCCGAGAATGCACCCGTGAGTGGTATGAAGCAGGTTGTGAAGACCGTTGAGAACGGGGACAAGTTCGACTTCGGCGAGATTGAGTACACCAAGCCCGGCACCTACACCTATCTCATCGCCGAGGCCACGCCGTCTCAAAACGACGCTAGCTGGCTGCCCGGGTTCGGGTATTCAAGCGCTTCCTACCGCGTCACGGTGACGGTGAGCGATAACGGCGACGGCACGCTGTCGCAGCCGGCAGTCAAGATGGAGCAGACCTACACCGACGACGGCGTGAGCCATGAGGACAACCCGATCAAGGTCGCTGACAAAATCGCCAAGATCACGAACACGTACCGACCGAAGGGGACCTCGGTAACGCTCAAGGCGAAGAAGCGCTTCACGGGTGGTGAGCTCGCAGGGAACGACTTCACGTTCCAGCTGCTCGACAACGACGGCAAAGAGCTCCAGGCTGTCCAAAACGACAAGGACGGCAAGGTCGCCTTTGCAGCCATCAGCTACGACACGCCGGGCGAGCACGACTACGCCATCAAGGAGGTTGCCGGCAACGACCCGACCGTCGTCTATGACACGAAGGACGTAATGGTCCACGTCAAGGTCACCGACGAGAAGGGCAAGTTGAAGGCGACCGTCACCTACGACGGCGAGAAGGCCGTGCCGACCTTCACCAACTCGAAGCCGACGGCCGACGCCACTATCGAGGCGACGAAGACCCTCAGGGGCAAGGACCTGACGGCTGGTGCGTTCACTTTCGGCCTATATCAAGGCGACACGACTACGGTTGATCCCATCCAGACTGTCCAGAACGACAAGGACGGCAAGATAAAGCTCATCCTCACCGGTCTGACCATAGGCGAGTACGACTACACGCTCAAGGAGGTCGCTGGCGGCGATTCGACCATCACCTACGATTCCACGGCGGTGAAGGTCCACGTCTCGGTGAAGGCGGACGGTGACAAGGCAAAGGCGACTGTCACTTATGACGACAGGAATGACGCCCCGACCTTCACCAACAAGTACCAGCCTGCCGAGACCTCGGCTACGCTCACGGCGAAGAAATCGTACGTGAAGTCCGACAACACGCAGGCCACGCTCAAGGGCGGCGAGTTCACCTTCGACCTGTACGAGGGTGATCTGACGGCTGAGCAGCTGAAGGGCAAGCAGCCCATCCAGACCGCTGAGAACGGCGAGGACGGCACCGTTGCCTTCCCGACCATCGACTACACCAAGGCCGGCGAGTACAAATACACCATCGCGGAGCAGAAGGGCAACCTGTCCCACGTGACTTACGACGCTACGGTGCACCATGCCGTGGTGACGGTCGTGGACAACGCCGGCCAGCTGGAGGCGAGCGTCACCTACGACGACGGCAAGACGGATGCCCCCACCTTCAAGAACACTTACGACGCAACCGGCTCCGTGGAGCTGACGGCGACCAAGGTCGTTGCGGTCGCGCCGGGCTTCACGCACGACACTAAGCTGAAGGGCGGCGAGTACACGTTCGAGCTGAAGGACGCCGACGGCAAGGTGCTCGACACCGCGAAGAACGACGCCGACGGCAAGGTCAGCTTCACGCGCGAGTTCCAGCTCTCCGACTTGGGCGGCGCCGCGAGCAAGGACTTCACCTACACCATCGTGGAGCAGCCGGGCGCGGAGCCGGGCATGGACTACGACGGCCATGCTCTCATCTACAAGGTGACGGTCGCGGACGATGGCACCGGCTCGCTGACGGCCACACCGCAGGTAACGAGTGGAGACAAGACCTTCACGAACACGTACCACCCGAAGGGGACCTCGGTTGCGCTCGAAGCGACGAAGCGCTTCACGAGCGGTGAGCTCGCGGGGGGCGACTTCACGTTCCAGCTGCTCGACAAGGATGGCAGCGTGATCCAGGCCGTCCAGAATGACAAGGACGGCAAGGTCACCTTCCAGGCAATCAGCTACGACACGCCGGGCGAGCACGACTACGCCATCAAGGAGGTTGCCGGCAACGACCCGACCGTCGTCTATGACACGAAGGACGTAATGGTCCACGTCAAGGTCACCGACGATAAGGGCAAGTTGAAGGCGACCGTCACATACGATGATAAGAAGGCCGTGCCGACCTTCACCAACTCGAAGCCGACGACGGGCGTTACCGTCGAGGCCACGAAAGTTCTCGCGGGCAAGGACCTGACGGACGGCGCGTTCACCTTCGGCCTGTACGACCAGGCCGGCAACGAGGTTGCCAAGGGCCCCAACGACCGGGGCGGCAAGGTCGAGCTGGCCGTCAAGAACCTGAACCTGGGCGAGTACGACTACACGCTCAAGGAGGAGAAAGCCGGCCAGATCGTCGACGGCGTGGCCTACGACTCCAAGGAAGTCAAGGTCCACGTCAGGGTAGAGCAGAACCAGGACGACAACAACAAGACGAAGGTGACCGTCACCTATGACGGTACCGCTACGGCTCCCACCTTCAACAACACCTACACCGCAAAGGGATCCGTGGAGCTGACGGCGACCAAGACCATCAAGGTTGCGGACGGCTTCGACCACACGACGAAGCCCGCGGACGGCGAGTTCACCTTCGACCTGAAGGACGCCGCCGGCAACGTGCTCGGCACCGCGAAGAACGACGCCGACGGCAAGGTCAGCTTCACGCGCGAGTTCCAGCTCTCCGACTTGGGCGGCGCCGCGAGCAAGGACTTCACCTACACCATCGTGGAGCAGCCGGGCGCGGAGCCGGGCATGGTCTATGACAATCATGCCCTCACCTATACGGTGACGGTCACAGACGGCGGGAACGGAGCACTGAACGCGAAGGCGGTCGTGACGAGCGCATCCGGCCCGGAGACCTTCACCAACACCTACCAGCCGGCCGGGACCGCCTTGGCCCTGGGCGCGCAGAAGAGCTACGTGAAGAAGGACGACAACACGTCGATCGTCCCCAAGGACGGCGAGTTCACCTTCGATGTGTACGAGGGCAAAATGACTGCTGAGCAGCTTGACGGGGCCAAGCCCGTCCGGACCGCGACCAACGGCGCGGACGGGAGCGTTAACTTCGGCGCCTTCTCCTACGCGAAGCCGGGCACGCACGAGTACACCATCGCGGAGCGGAAGGGTGATCTGGCCTACGTGACCTACGACGACGCGGTGCATCATGCCGTGGTGACGGTTGTGGACAATGCCGGCACGCTGCAGGCGAGCGTCGCCTACGACGGCGCGGACGCCACGAAGCCCACCTTCACCAACACCTACAAGGCGAAGGCGACGGTCTCCGGCGCGATCGCCCTCACCAAGAGCGTTGACGTGCACGGCGGCAGCTACCAGATGAAGGCGGGAGACTTCGCGTTCGAGCTGGTGGGGCCCGACGGCAAGGTGCTTCAGACCCAGAAGAACGACGCCGACGGCAAGGTTGCCTTCGACGAGCTGACCTTCGACCAAGCGGGCACCTTTATCTACACGGTCCGCGAGGTGCAGCCGACGGACGGCGCGCCGGGCGTGCCGGGCGTGACCTACACCGGCAAGACGTATACCCTGACCTACGTGGTGAAGGACAACAACGACGGCAAGCTGGTGGTAGAGAGCTCTACGGTGAAACCGAGCGAGGGCACCGAGAACGGCGTCACCCCCAATACCATGACGTTTGCGAACAGCTACCAGCCGGGTCAGACCTCCTACCAGATCTCTGGCACCAAGGTGCTTGAGAATGCCGACCCGGCCACCACGCGGACGCCCGCCGATGGCGAGTTCACATTCGCGCTGATTGACGTGGCCACCGGGCAGGAGATCGACCGGACCACGAACGTGGGTAAAGCGTTTACCTTCAAGGCCATCTCGTACACCGCAACTGGTTCGCATGCGTACCAGGTGAAGGAGGTTGCGGGCCAAGATGGCACCATCACTTACAGCGATGCGGTGCTGGACGTAACGGTGAACGTGACCGATGACGGCAGCGGCCAGCTGACCGCGACGGCGAACAAGACGGCTGCGGATCTGACCTTCACCAACACTTACACGCCGACGGCAACGACGGCGACGATTACCGGAACGAAGGCTCTGACCGGCCGCGACCTGGCCGAGGGTGAGTTCTTCTTCGACCTGAAGGACGCCGACGGTAACGTGGTGCAGACGGTGCAGAACGGCGCCGACGGCACGTTCGGCTTCGCGCCGCTGCAGCTGGACAAGGTGGGGACGTACGTCTACACCTTGTCCGAGCGGGCAGGGGCGACGGCGAACGGCGTCACCTACGACACGACGGTCTTTACCGCGACGGTGACGGTGACGGAGAATGCGGAGACGCACGCGCTGGAGGCGCAGGTTGCCTACAGCAAGGGCGGCAAGGCTGCGGATGCGGTGGCGTTCAGCAACAGTTACGCGCCGGCCGAGACTGAGGTGAAGCTGGGGGCCTCCAAGGTGCTGAGCGGCGAGGACCTGAAGGAAGGGCAGTTCTCCTTCCAGCTGAAGGATGCCGACGGCAAGGTGCTGCAGACCGCAAAGAACGCGGCGGACGGCACGGTGGGCTTCGAGGCGATCTCGTACGACAAGCCCGGAACGTACGCCTACAGCATCTCCGAGGTGGACGACGGTCAGAAGAACGTGACGTACGACGCGGCCGAGCACCGGGTAACGGTGACGGTGACGGACGACGGTGCGGGCCATCTGGTGGCGACGGTAACCTATGACGGCGCCGTGGCGCCGGTGTTCAAGAACACGTACACGCCGCCGACCACCCCGCCGACGGAAACATAGCCT
>CABPWH010000009.1 GCA_902461085.1 uncultured Collinsella sp.
TCGCGGCCTCGTATGGTACCCTCCCGGCTCGCATCCGGCGGGTCGATTCGTTACCACGGTCGTGCGCGAGAGCGCATGGAAGGGGAAGTATCGTGAGCGATTGCAAGAGGGTTTACCGTTTTGGAACCGACGCCCAGGGCACCTGTGTCACCGAGGGCGACAAGTCCATGAACTTCGTGCTTGGCGGCAAGGGCGCTAACCTTGCCGAGATGAGCCGTATCGGCCTGCCGGTTTCCGGTGGCTTTACCATTACCTGCCAGACCTGTGTCGAGTACTCCGGTGCCGGCAACGTCTGGCCCGAAGGCGCACTCGATGAGATCGTTGCCGCCGAGGTAGACCTCGAGGCCCGCTGCGGCAAAAAGCTCGGCGACGCCTCCGATCCGCTGCTCGTGTCGGTTCGCTCGGGCGCTCCGTTCTCCATGCCCGGTATGATGGACACGGTCCTTAACTTGGGCCTCAATGACGATTCCGTCCAGGGCCTCATCGCGCAGACGCAGAACCCGCGTTTTGCCTGGGATAGCTATCGCCGCTTTATCCAGATGTTCTCCAACGTCGTTATGGGCGTTGACGCCGACCTGTTCGAGAACGCGCTGACCCAGGCACGCCTGGTCGCTGGCGTCCGCGTCGACTCCGAGCTTTCGGCCGAGGATCTGCAGGAGCTCGTCGAGACCTTCAAGGGGATCTTCTCCGAGAACGTCGAGGCCGCCCTGTACCCCGAGCTCGAGGTTGTCGATGGCAAGCCCGTCTTCCCGCACGACCCTGAGCTTCAGCTGCGTCTTGCCATCCAGGCCGTCTTTGGCAGCTGGATGAACGAGCGCGCCTGCATCTACCGCAAACAGCACGGCATCTCCGACGAGCTCGGTACTGCCGTCAACGTTCAGGCCATGGCCTTTGGCAACAAGGGTGAGACCTCCGCGACCGGCGTCGCCTTTACGCGCAACCCGGCCGACGGCACCAAGGAGTTCTACGGCGATTTTCTGGTTAACGCCCAGGGCGAGGACGTCGTCGCCGGCATCCGCAACACCGAGCCCATTGCCGACCTCAAGACCACCCCGGGCCTCGAGTCCGCAGGTGAGGAGCTCGAGCGCGTGTTCCTGACGCTCGAGGATCATTATCGCGATATGTGCGATATCGAGTTCACCATCGAGCAGGGCAAGCTCTGGATGCTCCAGACCCGCGTGGGCAAGCGCACCGCCACCGCCGCCCTGCGCATCGCCATCGAAATGGTCGAGGAGGGCCTGATCACCCGCGAGGAGGCCGTGAGCCGCATCGATCCCGCGCAGCTCGACCAACTCCTGCACCCGCAGTTTGACGCCTCCAAGAAGTACGAGGCGCTGGCCAGCGGTCTGAACGCCAGCCCCGGTGCCGCCGTGGGCGAGGTCGTGTTCTCGAGCGACGACGCCGTCACGCGTTCCGCCGAGGGCCGCAAGGTCATTCTGGTTCGTTGGGAGACCAACCCCGACGACCTGAAGGGCATGGTCGCCGCCGAGGGCATCCTGACCAGCCACGGTGGCAAGACGAGTCATGCCGCCGTTATCGCCCGCGGCATGGGTACGCCCTGCGTCTGTGGCGTTGAGCGCTTCCATATCGACGCCGCCGAGAAGGTCGTGCGCATCGAGGGCAGCGACCGCGTGCTGCGCGAGGGCGATGTCATCTCCATCGACGGCACCCAGGGCATCGTCGTCGACGGCGCCGTCGACCTGGTCTCCGCCGAGCTTACCGGCGATCTGGACACCATCCTGTCCTGGGCCGACGAGATTCGCCTGGACGAGACCTGTGGCCATGCCAACCATGTGCGCGTCAACGCCGACAATCCCGAGGATGCCGAGCTTGCGCTCGAGTTTGGCGCCGAGGCCATCGGCCTGTGCCGCACCGAGCACATGTTCCTGGGCGACCGCAAGAACATCATCCAGAGCTTTATCCTGTCTGACGATGAGGCCGTGAAGCAGCAGGCCCTGGCCGACCTGCTCAAGGTTCAGACCGAGGACTTCCTGGCGATGTTCAAGACCATGTCCGGTCGCGATGTGGTCGTCCGCCTGCTCGATCCGCCGCTTCATGAGTTCCTGGATAATCCTCGCGAGCTCGAGGTCGCCATCACCAAGAAGGAAGCCGCCGGCGCCAGCGAGGAAGAGCTTGCAGCCCTGCGCGCCCGCCTGCGTCGTATCGACGGCATGGTCGAGTCGAACCCCATGCTCGGCCTGCGCGGCGTTCGCCTGTCCGTCGTCTTTAGCGATCTGCCGCTCATGCAGGTTCGCGCCGTCGCCACGGCCGCTGCCCGCCTTATCAAGGAGGGCGTCGACCCGCATCCCGAGATCATGGTTCCGCTCGTTTCCATCACGGCTGAGCATGTCCAGACTCGCGAGGTCATCGAGCGCGTAATCGCCGAGGTTTCCGACGAAGAGGGTGTCGAGCTCAATATTCCCGTGGGCACGATGCTCGAGCTGCCGCGCGCCTGCATGGTCGCTGACGAGATTGCCCATCACGCAGACTTCTTCTGCTTTGGCACCAACGACCTGACCCAGACCACCTTCGGCTTCTCCCGTGACGATGCCGAGGCCAAGTTCATCCCGCTGTACATGCATAAGAAAATTCTGAAGGACAACCCCTTCGAGACCATCGACGCGGCGGTGCTGGAGCTCGTGCGCATGGCCGTGGAGAAGGGTCGCGCCACCAACCCCGACATGCACTTTGGCGTGTGTGGCGAGCACGGCGGCGACCCCAAGTCCATCAAGGGCTTGTTTAATGTGGCCGACGTGGACTACGTGTCCTGCTCGCCCTACCGCGTGCCCCTCGCACGCCTGGCTGCCGCCCAGGCCAAGCTCGAGGCGAAGCGCTCCGCGTAACGTTTTGGGTTCAGACGCCTAACGTAGCCCCCTCATGCCGTCCGTCTCATTCGTGAGGCGGACGGTTATCATGTGCGGGTTTTGTCTTTTTGTCTGCGTAAAAAATTGTTCTTGCAGCAGAAACCCGCGCGTGTATACTTGAATACGTTTGTTCAACTACGTGCCGGCCAAGGTGGTACGGCACCTCTAGAAGAGTAAGGAATTGCACATGGATTACATCCGCGCAATCGAGCGTCAGCAGATCCGCGAGGACATTCCTCAGGTTCGCGTCGCCGACAACGTCAAGGTTCACTACCGCATTAAGGAAGGCGACCGCGAGCGCATCCAGGTCTTCCAGGGCGACGTCATCCGCATGGCCGGCGCCGGTGCCCGCGAGACCTTCACCGTCCGCAAGATGTCCTTCGGTGTCGGTGTTGAGCGTACCTTCCCGCTTCACAGCCCCAAGATCGCCAAGCTCGAGGTCGTTCGTCATGGTCGCGTCCGTCGCGCCAAGCTGTACTACCTCCGCGACAAGGTGGGCAAGGCTGCTCGCATCCCCGAGAAGCGCTAAGAAGATCGCAGCGTCTGTCCACTCGTTTGGACGTAAGGGTCACCTTCGGGTGGCCCTTCTTTTTATCCGATTTGCATGCAAGGAGGGCCTGGTATGGCCAATATGACGAGCTCGGTTTCGGCATCGCAAGTTGCTGGCGAGCTGGCGAGCGCTACGTTTGAGGAGATTCCCGCCCTCGTGGAGCATTATCGCGAGGATCCGCGCCAGCAGGTGATCAAGGCTTGCGAACGCGCCCTCAAACGCCATGCCAAAGAGCTTGCCGAGCGCGAGCGCGTCAATGACATGTACGAGCTTATGCATGAGCTTGGCGGCGATGGGGTGGTCGTTGGTGTCGACGAGGTGGGTCGCGGATCGGTGGCCGGTCCTTTGACGGTATGCGCTGTCTGCCTTCCTATGGAGCCGCGCGTCTGGGGCATCAACGATTCCAAAAAGCTCACGCCGGCGCGCCGCGAGTTGCTCTCAGTGAAGATTGCCGAGGTGGCGACGGCGATCGGTTTTTGCCATATCGCGCCTAAGGATATCGATGAGATGGGCATGGCCCGTGCTATCCGTACCGCCGTTGCAGGCGCCGTGGCCGATACAGGGCTCGAGCCCGATTGCGTGCTTATGGATGGCAACCCCTTGGGCGCCGTTCCTAACGAGCGCGATGTGGTGAAGGGCGATGCCAAAATCGCCTGCATCGCCGCGGCGTCCATCATGGCCAAGGTCACGCGTGACGAGATGATGGTCGAGTACGACGCCGAGTACCCCGAGTACCATCTGGCCGAGTCGAAGGGCTATGCAAGCCCCGAGCATATCGAGGCCATTCGCAAACATGGACTTTGTCCGCTGCACCGCGTGAGCTTTTGCGGAAACTTTCTGCAGACTGAGCGCCTTTTCTAGGCCAATTGTGGAGACAGGGACCTCTGGGGTTTTATAAACCTGCTGGTAGCGGGCCGTATGCAACACCATTGCTGCGTACGGCCCGTTTTTTGACGGCATTTGGTCAGCTTTTGGTTTGCTTCCTGTACTTACCCGCATGAAAGGTGCCCTCATCATCGGGGCAATGCAGTGTGCGGGAAAGGAGACCCCATGAGTGCCGCAAGCAAAAAGAGCAAGACGCAGCAGCTCAAGGAGCGTTGGGAAAACGGCGAGCTCGACTGCGGGGCGATGACGCCCGAGTTTATCAAGGGACTCAGTCCCCGTGAGCTGGGCATGCTGGGCGAGCTGATCACCATCGACTACTTTAACGAGCGCGGCTACACCTTGCTGGAGCAGGGTTATCGTTGCACCGAGGGCGAAGCCGATCTGGTGCTGCTCGATGAGCTTGACGATGTCGTGGTGATGGCCGAGGTCAAGACCAGGCGCGTCGCCCTGGATTGCACCACGCGGGTCTTTCCCGAGGAGGCCGTGGATGCCCAAAAGCAGCGTCGGTATCGCCGTATCGCAAGTTGCTATCTCATGGAGCACTATCCGCTCAAGGCGATCCGCTTCGATGCAGTGGGTGTCACCATTCGCGGCGGGCATATCGCCGAGATCGAGCATCAGTACAACGCGTTCGATTGGCAGGTGTCGTGATGGCGTTCGAGACGTTTGCCGTTCACGCGGCCTGCATCCGCGGTGTCGAGGCGATTCACGTCACGGTCGAGGTCTCGCTTGCCGGCGGCGTTCCGGGCATTCAGATGCTCGGCATCCCGAGTATGGAGGTGATGGAGTCACGTGGTCGTATTCGCTGTGCGATGCGCTCGGCCGGCTTTGAGATCCCGCGCTCGGGCATTACGGTCAATCTGGCGCCCGGCGATATTCGCAAGACCGGTAGCGGCTTTGATCTGCCCATCGCCATCGCGGTTCTAGCGGCCGATGGTCAGATTCCCCGCGACAACCTCGATCGTTGTCTTATCGCCGGCGAGCTCGGCTTGGACGGCACGGTGCTTCCTGTCAAAGGCGAGGTGGCGTTTCAGCTATTGGCTCGCGACATGGGGCTGTCTTTTATCGCCGGCAGGTCCGACCAGCATGTGCCACTCGCGGGCGTGGATTGCGGCTTTATCGACCATCTGTCTCAGCTTGCTCACGGCATGGGCGATGCCGCACGGCACTACTTGGATTCCGAGGGTGTCGAGGCGACCTTTGAGCCCGAGCTCGACTATGCAGACGTGCTGGGGCAGGAAGTCGCTAAACGCGGCATGGCGCTTTCGGCGGCAGGAGAACTCGGCTTGCTCATGATTGGGTCCCCGGGATCGGGCAAGACGATGCTCGCACGCCGTATGACCGGCATCCTGCCCGAGCTTTCCGTCGAGGATCAACAGGAGGCGCTGTGCATCCATTCGGTTTTGGGCGAGAACATTGATGGCTTGTTGGCGGGGCACCGGCCCTTCCGCAGTCCCCATCACAGTATTTCGACCGCAGGCCTTATCGGCGGCGGACGCCCGGTGCACCCGGGTGAGATCAGCCTTGCTCATGGCGGCGTGCTATTTTTGGACGAGCTTGCCGAGTTTCCCACGGGTGTGCTGCAGACGCTGCGTCAGCCTATCGAACGCGGCTACGTCAGGATCGTACGCGTCGACGGGGCTTTTTCCTTCCCGTCGCGCTTTCAGCTGCTGGCTGCGAGCAATCCCTGCCCCTGCGGCTTTTTGGGCGATCGCGAGGTACCGTGTCGCTGCTCGGCGGCGATGGTCGAGCGCTATCGGTCTAAACTGCGCGGTCCTTTGGCCGACCGTATCGACATGATGATCGATGTGACCCGTCCCGACCCTCAGGTGATTATCGAGGGCGCGGAGGGTATGTCGTCGGCCGAGTTACGTGACTACGTTGTGCGCGGTCGCGCCTTTCGCGCCTGGCGCGAGTCCCGTATGGACGATGCGGATGCCGAGGCCGAGGATGACGAGACACGGTCCATTGACGGCGTCGTTTCGACCTTTGAGCTCGATGATGCGGCGGAGAAGTGTGTGCTCGGTCTGTCCAAACGCACGCATCTCACGGGCCGCGGCATCGTGCGCCTGGTGCGTATCGCGCGTACTATCGCCGACGTCGCCGAGAGCGAGCAAGTGACGCAGGATCACGTACTCGAGGCGGCGATGTACCAGGGAAGGAGGGACCAATGATGGCCGAGGGAACCTTCGAGCTGCATCCAGGCGATGCGTTGTATCCCGAGACCGTTTTGGAGCTTTCTGATATACCCCAGACGCTTTATGTGCGCGGCAACCCCGAGGTGCTTTCGACGCCCGCGCTCTCCATCATCGGCGCGCGCAAGGCCTCGCCGTATGGTCTTGCCGTGGCAGAGCTTGCGGCGAAGGTGGCGGTTGAGGCGGGAGTGACGGTAGTTTCGGGCGGTGCGGTCGGTTGTGACCAGGCCTCGGGTTGGGCTGCGGTCAACGCCGGCGGCAAACACGTTGTGGTGCTGGGGACGGGCGCCGACGTGGTCTACCCGCGTTCGAGCGCGGGGCTGATTACGCGCACGCTCGATACGGGCGGCGCGGTCGTGTCGATCTCTCCGTGGGGCATGGGTCCGCGCAAGTTTGCCTTTCCGCGTCGCAATCGCGTGATCGCGGCCCTGTCGCAAGCCCTCTTTGTATCCGAGGCGGGTATGCCTTCCGGGACGTTTTCTACAGCCGAGGCTGCTACGGATTTGGGGCGCGAACTTCTTGCCGTGCCGGGGTCGATCCTATCGCCCGAGTCGCGTGGCACGAATTATCTCATTGCGAACGGTGCCTGCTGCATTGTCGACGAGGAGTCCATCGAGATGGCTATCTCTCGCATATACGGCACCCTGCGCTACTCGCGCCCCGATGCTCCCGGCATTGCCGACCTGAATCCAACACAGCAGACCGTGATGCATGCGCTCATCGCCTCTCCGCTCAAGGTCGACGACATCGCGGCGCTCGTCTCACTCGATGCTGTCGGCGTACTCAAACTCTTGGGTTCGCTAGAACTCGAGGGCCTTATCGAGCGCATGATGGATGGAAGGTATGCGCCCTCCAAGTTTGCCCTTCACGCCCAGACGCCCTTCGGTCACAATGGAAAACGTGTCAATTAGAAAGGTGTTTGCAGATGCAGTTCGATCAGGTGACGGTTATCGGTGGCGGTCTGGCGGGTTCGGAATGCGCGATCCAGCTGGCAGACCGCGGGTTTGCCGTAAAGCTGTGCGAGATGCGCCCCCAGGTGAGCTCCCCGGCTCACCATACCGATCACCTGGCAGAGCTCGTCTGCTCCAATTCGTTTAAGTCGACCCGTCCGGATTCCGCGGCTGGTTTGCTGAAGGCCGAGCTTGAGCGCATGGGTTCAGTCCTGCTCGACTGCGCCCATCGCGCTGCTGTTCCCGCTGGTGGCGCCCTGGCGGTCGACCGTGTTACATTCTCCGAGCTCGTCGAGGCTGAGGTTGCCGCCCGCCCCAATATCGAGGTCGTTCACGGCGAGGTCACCCAGATCCCCGAGGGCCACGTGGTCATTGCCGCGGGCCCGCTTTGTTCACCGGCGCTGAGCGAAGAGGTTATGAAGCTCGTCGGTGGCGATGCCCTGGCATTCTTTGATGCGGCGGCGCCGATCGTCGATGCCTCCACGCTCGATATGGACGTGCTGTTCTCGCAGTCGCGCTACGAGGAGCAGGGGAGCGGCGACTATCTCAACGCTCCGCTCAACAAGGAGGAGTACGAGGCCTTTATCGAGGCGCTTACCACGGCCGACCGCGTGGTGCTCAAAGACTTTGAGGGCGGCGATCTGTTCCAAGCCTGCCAGCCTGCCGAGGAAGTTGCGCGCACCGGCAAGGACGCCATTCGCTTTGGCGCCATGAAGCCCGTCGGCCTCACCGACCCGCGTACCGGACGTCGCCCCTGGGCGGCGATTCAGCTGCGTGCCGAGAACAAGGAGAAGACCGCCTATAACCTGGTGGGCTTCCAGACCAACTTGACCTTTGGCGAGCAGAAGCGCGTCTTCCATATGGTGCCGGGCCTGGAGAACGCTGAGTTCTTCCGTTACGGTGTCATGCACCGCAATACCTTTGTCGACGCCCCTCACGTGCTCGATAGCACCTTTGCCGTGCCCGGTACCGGCGTGCGCCTGGCCGGTCAGATCACCGGCACCGAGGGATACATGGAAGCCGTGGCGACAGGTCTGCTCGCGGCGCTCAACACCTATGCCGAGGCTATCGGTGCCGCGGGCGTCGAGTTGCCGCGTGTGGGCGCCCTGGGTGCGCTCGTGGGCTATGCGACCGATCCTGCCACCGTGGGGTATCAGCCTATGCATGTCAACTTTGGCCTGGTGCCGCCACTCGAGGATGGTAAGCGCCGCAGCAAACGCGACCGCTATCAGGCTTATGCGGATCGCGCCCTCGAGGCCCTTGATGCCTACTTGGCCACGCGCTCCGACTTGTTTGGAGGCGACCGGTCATAGCCTTTGACCTGTACGACACCGTCGACTCGTTTATCGCCTATATCGCACGTGTTGAGGGACTTTCTCCCAACACGGTGACGGCCTATGGCTCGAGGCTAGAGCGCTTTGCTGTCTGGTGCGAGCGCGAGAATATTGATGCTTTCGCTGCCGACGTGCGCACCATTCGTCGCTATCTTGCCGAGCTTTCGCGTGAGCAGGTGGCTCCCCGAACGCTTGCGGCGCACCTGTCGGCTATTCGATCTCTCTATCGCTGGATGGCTGCCGAGGGGATTGTCGAGGGCGATGCGGTCTCGGCGATCGCATCGCCCAAGCTGCCACGTGACCTGCCGGGCGTCCTTACGACCCAGCAGGTTGAGGCGCTGCTCAAGACGCCTGATACCTCGACGCCCGCGGGACTGCGCGATGCGGCGATGCTTGAGTTGCTCTATGCCTCCGGCGCGCGAATCTCGGAGCTCGCGGCGCTCAACGTGGAGTCTATTGGTTGGTCCGAGCGAACGCTGCGACTTTGGGGCAAGGGGAGCAAGGAGCGTATCGTCCCTCTGTATCGTCGCGCACTCGAGGCGACGCGTCTCTATATTGAGGAGGGGAGGCCGGAGTTGCTCGCTCAGGCAAAGCGCCGTGACCCCGCTACCGGGCCGCATCCGCTGCTTATATCGGCGCGCGGCAATCGCATGAGTGCCGCCATGCTCAGGCGGCGGTTCCATACGCTGGCGACGCTCGCCGGCATTCCGGCCGACATTGCCCCGCATGCGATGCGCCATACCTTTGCGACCGATTTGCTCGAGGGCGGTGCGGACCTGCGCTCGGTTCAAGAGCTGCTAGGTCATGCGAGCCTGTCCACGACGCAGATCTACACGCATCTCACGCCCGATCGGCTCAAACGTGCCGTGGCTCAAGCCCATCCCCGCGGCGAATAGTGGCTGGGACGTCCCGCGCCGCACTCAGGTGTGTGGTTTTGATTGCGGGTTGGCAGGAAGATGCATTCCTGCTATCATTCATCGGGTTGCTTCACGGCAACATGTTTTTATCACGCACGCGCGGCTACTTCATACCGTGGTGCCCGGGCTTTGGTAGCACATGTCCGGGTTGGTTTTGGAGGATGACCCCGCGCGGAGGCAAACCACAGGAGGTTTAACATGGCTACCAAGATTAATATCCGCACCCTGCTCGAGGCCGGCTGCCACTTCGGTCACCAGACCCGTCGCTGGAACCCCAAGATGAAGCCGTTCATCTTCGGTGAGCGCAACGGCATCTACATCCTCGACCTCAAGCAGACCATCCTCGACGCCGACCAGGCCTACACCTTCGTCAAGAACGTCGCCAAGGGCGGCAACGTGCTGTTCGTCGGCACCAAGAAGCAGGCTCAGGAGGCCGTCAAGAACGCTGCTGAGCGCGCCAACATGCCTTACATCAACCAGCGTTGGCTCGGCGGCATGCTGACCAACTTCGTCACCATCCGCTCCCGCATCAACCGCATGGAGGAGCTCGAGGCCATGGTCGAGGACGGACGCATGGCTGTTCTGCCCAAGAAGGAGCAGGCTGTTCTCGGCAAGGAGCTCACCAAGCTCCAGACCAACCTCGGTGGCGCCCGCGACATGAAGGGTCTGCCCCAGGCTCTCTTCGTCATCGACACCAAGCGCGAGGAGAACGCCATCAAGGAGGCCCAGCGCCTGAACATCCCCGTCGTCGCCCTGATCGACACCAACTCCGATCCCGACGAGGTCGAGTACGGCATCCCCTGCAACGATGACGCTATCTCCGCTGTCACCCTTATGTGCGAGCTCATGGCTGACGCCTGCCTCGCTGGCTCCGGCAAGGAGCAGGTCTCCGAGGCCGAGATGGCCGCTGAGCCCAAGGCCGAGTAAATCAGTCTTAGTTAATTCTTTTTCATCTCTTTGAAAGGAACCACAATGGCCCAGATTACCGCCGCTATGGTCAAGCAGCTCCGCGAGATGACCGACTCCCCGATGATGGAGTGCAAGAAGGCTCTCGTCGAGGCTGACGGCGACATGGACGCCGCTGTCGACGTTCTGCGTAAGAACGGCCTTGCCAAGGCTGCCAAGAAGGCTGGCCGTGAGACCAACGAGGGCGCTGTCGCCGCGTTCGTCTCCGAGGATGGCAAGACCGGCGCTCTGCTCGAGCTCTCCTGCGAGACCGACTTCGTTGGCTCCAACGCCAAGTTCACCGGCTTTGCTTCCAAGGTCGCTGAGGTTGTCGCTACCACCGAGCCTGCTGACGTCGACGCTCTGCTCGAGAAGCCGATGGGCGAGGAGACCGTTTCCTCCGAGCTCACCGAGATGATTCACATCATGGGCGAGAACATGAAGATCTCCCGCTTCGCTGCCCGCAAGGCTGAGAACGGCGCGCTCGCTTCTTACATCCACATGGGTGGTAAGATTGGCGTCCTCGTCGAGTTCGCTTTCGAGAAGGCCGAGACCGCTCAGGCTGAGTCCTTCAAGACCTTCGCTCACGACGTTGCCCTTCAGGTTGCCGCCGTCGCCCCGATCTGCGCTACCCGCGATCAGGTTCCGGCCGAGACCGTCGAGCACGAGAAGCAGATCTACATGGCCCAGGCTGCCGAGTCCGGCAAGCCCGAGGCTATCCAGGAGAAGATGGCTGTCGGCCGTCTGGAGAAGTTCTACAAGCAGTCCGTTCTCACCGAGCAGGAGTTCATCAAGGACAGCTCCCTCACCATCAAGAAGTACGCTGAGCAGGTCTCCAAGGAGCTCGGCGACACCATTACCGTCGTTGCCTTTGACCGTCTGGTCCGTGGCGAGTAAATAAGCTCTTGTAGCTGGTAATGAGCAGGCTGTGGGTTTTACTCACAGCCTGCTTTTTCATGGCTCTTATGAGAGCCTTTGATATCATATTGAGAGTCTAATTAAAGGAGGATCGCTTTGTCCGACATCCGATATAAACGCGTGCTTCTTAAGCTTTCCGGCGAAGCACTCATGGGCGACGGCCAATATGGCATCGACCCCAAGGTTACCGACCATCTTGCCAAGCAGGTCAAGGAGCTGCTCGCCGTTGGCCATGAGGTCGGCGTCGTTGTCGGCGGCGGTAATATTTTCCGCGGCATGGCCGGCGCTGCCGGTGGCATGGAGCGTGCTCAGGCCGACTACATGGGCATGCTGGCAACCGTTATGAACGCGCTCGCCCTGCAGGATGCCTTCGAGCACAACGATGTTCCCTGCCGCGTTATGAGCGCTATCCAGATGAACGAGATCTGCGAGCCCTATATTCGCCGTCGCGCCATCAACCACCTTTCCAAGGGCAACGTTGTTATTTTTGCCGCCGGTTCGGGCAATCCGTACTTTACGACCGACACCGCCGCGGCTCTTCGTGCGTGCGAGATCGGCGCCGAGATTCTGATTAAAGCCACCAAGGTTGACGGCATCTACGACAAGGATCCCGTCAAGTGCGCCGATGCCGTCCGTTTTGACAAGATTACCTATCACGAGGTTCTCGTCCGCGGTCTGCAGGTTATGGATTCCACGGCTACGGCACTGTGCCAGGATAACCGTATGCCGATTTTGGTCCTCAACATCGATGGCGAGGACACCGTCAAGCGCGCGCTCGCGGGTGAGCCCGTCGGCACGCTCGTCTATCAGGAGGATTAAGCATGGCAGAGAACATCACCGCCCATATGGACAAGTCGCTCGAGTCCCTCAAGCATAACTTCTCCAAGGTCCGTACCGGCCGCGCCAATGCCAACATTCTGTCCGACATCACCGTCGATTATTACGGTGTTCCCACGCCGGTCACGCAGGTTGCCGCCGTCAAGACCCCCGAGGCCCACATGCTGCTCATCGAGCCGTGGGACAAGGCACTCATCAATGCTATCGTCAAGGCCATCGGCGCTTCCGATCTGGGTATTACCCCCAACTCCGATGGCACCGTCGTTCGTCTTCCGTTCCCGGCTCCCACCGAGGAGCGCCGTCGCGAGCTCGTCAAGGAGTGCCGCGAGTACGCCGAGCAGGCCAAGGTGTCTATCCGTAACATCCGTCGCGACTTCAACAACAAGCTCGAGCGCGATGAGGAGCTCACCGAGGACGATGTCCGTCGCGAGCAGGCCAAGGTCCAGAAGCACACCGATGAGTATGTCGCCAAGGTCGAGGAGCTTCTGAAGGAAAAAGAAGCCGAGGTCATGGAGATCTAAGGTGCAATACGACGAGCATAAACTGGTCGAGTACTTTGCCGACGCCCCTGCGGGCGTCGGTTTTTCCGACCTTGACCTCAATAACATTCCGCACCATATCTCGTGCATCATGGACGGCAACGGTCGTTGGGCCACGTCGCGCGGTCTTGCACGCACTGAGGGCCACAAGGCGGGTATCGTCTCGCTGCGCGAGATCATTACCGCCTGCGTGCGCCTGGGCGTCGACGTGCTTTCGGCCTATGCGTTTTCTACCGAAAACTGGAACCGCCCGCAGCATGAGGTCAACGTCTTGATGCACCTGTTTGCCAAGACGTTCATCGACGAGTTGCCGCTTCTGAAGCGCGAAAACGTGCGCGTTGTCTTTTTGGGTGATATTTCCGCGCTGCCCAAGAAGACCCGCGACGTTTTTGAACGCGGTCTTGCCGAGTGCGCCGATCACACCGGTATGACGCTGGCTCTTGCCGTCAACTACGGCGCGCGTGCCGAGATTACCCGCGCTGTCCGTCAGATCGCACTCGACGTTGCCGCCGGTAAGATCGATCCTGCCGCAATTGATGACGACATGGTGGCTTCCCACCTCTATACCGCCGGTCTTCCCGATCCTGAGCTTGTGATTCGCACCTCTGGTGAGCTGCGCCTTTCGAACTATCTGCTGTGGCAGGTAGCTTATTCCGAGTTCTACGTCACCGATACCTATTGGCCCGACTTTGATCGTTGGGGCCTTGTCGACGCCATTTTGGCCTATCAGGGCCGTGACCGTAGGTTTGGTGGACTGAGCAAGACCGAGGAGGCTTAATCGTGTCCGATCGTCCCAAGGCATCTGCTCCCAAGACGCCTGCGCGTAAAGCTGCCACTGCGGGAGCGCCTGCAGCGAAGAGCGGTTCCGGTTCGTGGCTGGCGGGCTTTATTACACGTGCCGCCGCCGGTATCGTCTACGCCGTTGTCTTTATCCTGTGCCTGGTTTTGGGTATCGTGCCCACGGCCATCTTTGTTTCCGTCATGAGCGGTCTGTGCTGCTATGAGTTTTTCCGTATGACAAGGCTCGATGGCAAGATGGCTAACGAGCGCATGGGTATCGCTGCCGCCGTGCTCTTTCCGCTGTCGGCGTTGGGCGATTCGATGCTGCTGAATGCCCTGCTTTTTGCCCTGATGCTCGCTGTGGGCATTTGGTATGTCTGGTCGCCGCGTACCCGCATATCCGATGTTGCCGTGACACTCATGGGTCCCATCTACACCGGTTTTATGCTGTCGGCTATCGTGCTGCTGCGCGATGCCGTGCCCGGTTTTGCCGGCGCCCTGCTTTCGGTGGGTGTTTGCGCGTCTCTCTGGGTCTCCGATTCGTTTGCCTATATCGTGGGTAGCCGTATCGGCAAACACAAGATGGTTCCCAAGATCTCTCCCAAAAAGAGCTGGGAGGGGTTTGTTGGCGGCATCCTGGGCTCGGTTTTGATTTGGCTCATCCTGTGGGCGACGCATTTCTTCAAGCTCAGCCTGCCCTATGCGCTGCTGTGCGGCGTGGTCGTGTCCATTCTGGGCGTTATCGGCGACCTTATCGAGTCGCGCATCAAGCGCGGTGTGGGCGTCAAAGATTCCGGCAACCTTATCCCGGGCCACGGCGGCATGCTCGATCGTAGCGATTCGCTTATCTTCGGCTGCATCACCGCGCAGCTGATGCTGATGATCGGAGGCGTGCTGTAATGTCATTCCAGACGACGTATGGCCCCGATGGACGCCTCCGTGTTGCCATCCTGGGTTGTACGGGCTCCATCGGCACCCAGGCGCTCGATGTGTGCCGCCAGCATGCCGATCGCCTGCAGGTGACGGCGCTGTCCGTTAACTCCAGTACCTCCGAGCTTGTTGCCGCTGCCCGCGAGTTCTCGGTTTCGGCGGTTGCCGTGGCCGATGTCGCTCATGGCGATGACGCCGTGCTGCAGGAGTTGCCCGAGGGAATGAAGCTCGGCGTTGGCGCGCAGGCGGTTTGCGAGCTCGCGCGTCGCGACGATGTCGACTGCGTACTCGTCGCTATTGTGGGTGCCGCCGGTCTCGAGGCGAGCCATGCGGCCTTGACCTCAAATAAGCGCCTTGCCCTTGCCAACAAGGAGTCCCTCGTCGTCGGTGGCGACTTGCTTATGCCGTTGGCGCAACCGGGCCAGCTTATTCCAGTCGACTCTGAGCACTCCGCCATCTTCCAGTGCTATCTGGGGGAGAACCCACGCGAGGCTCATTGTATTTGGCTCACCTGCTCGGGCGGTCCGTTTTTTGGCCGCACGCGCGACGAGCTCGACCGCGTGACGCGTGCCGATGCCCTCGCACATCCCACGTGGGCCATGGGCGCCAAGATCACCATCGACTCCGCCACCCTCATGAACAAGGGCCTGGAGCGCATTGAGGCCATGCATCTGTTTAACTGCGACCTCGATTTCATTAACGTGGTCGTGCAGCGTCAGTCCAAGATTCACTCTATGGTCGAGTTCTCCGACGGCTCCGTGATGGCGCATCTCGGTGCTTCCGACATGCGTATTCCCATCCAGTTCGCGTTCTCGTATCCCGAGCGTTGGGATACTCCGGCGCCTCGTATCGATTTTCGCGAGTTGGGGCAGCTCACGTTTGATGCTGCCGACATGGATACCTTCCGCTGTCTGGCACTGGCCGAGCGTGCCGGCAAGACGGGTGGCACCATGCCGTGCGTGCTCAATGCCGCCAACGAGGTCGCCGTCGATGCCTTCCTGCGCGATGGCTGCAGCTTTACCGATATCGATCGCATTGTGGAATCCTGCATGGATGCCCACGATGTGCAGGCGGTCGATTCGTTTGAGCAACTTCACGATATCGATGCGTGGGCGCGTGAAAAGGCTGCGCAGGTACTCGTCGCAACCCGTTCCTAACCCATAAGGATTGCTTTTTCGTTTTATGGATACTGTTCTGAGCGTTCTCTCATCGGTCTTTTGGGGCCTGCTGATGCTTTCCGTCCTCGTGTTTTTGCACGAGGGCGGCCACTTTTTGGCGGCGCGTGCCTGCGGCGTCCGTGTGACCGAGTTCTTTTTGGGCCTGCCGTGCCGCTTTGACATCCATTACACGTCGCGTCGCATTGGAACCAAGTTTGGCGTGACCCCGCTGCTGCTGGGTGGTTACGCTGCCATCTGCGGTATGGATCCGACCGACGTCTCCTGCGCCGATCGCGTGCTCGCGGCTATCTATCGTCATGGTCGCGTGACCGTGGCCGACCTTGCTGTCGAGCTCGAGCTATCCGAGGAGGTTGTGCTCGAGGCATGCGCCTTGCTCTTGGGTTGGGGCTCTATCGCGCCTTGGTATGAGGAAGGGGAGAAGCCCTCGCCGAGCTACTATCCCACCAAGTATCAGACGCTGCCGCGAGACGCGGCGGGTTACACCACCTTTGACGGCCGCCGTTTCGATCGAGAGCATGCGACTACCGAGGGCGATGTGTGGGAGCTGCCGTGCGGCGAGGCTGATTTCTTGGCGCAAGAGCGCTCGCACACTTATCTGGGCCAGGGTTTTCTCAAGCGCGCCTTTATGCTGCTCGCGGGCATTCTCGTCAATATCCTGACGGGCTTTTTGCTGCTTATGAGCATCTACTCTATTGCGGGTGTCACCGTGCCGATGGATACCAACGTGATCGGTCAGGTTGACGAGGGGTCTATTGCCGCCAAGGCGGGTATCGAGGGCGGCGACGCGATCCTTTCGGTTGACGGAGTATCGTGCTCTACCTGGATGGACGTTTACGATGCCATCGGCAAGGCTGCCGGTAAGGACGATATCGCCATCGAGTACGAGCGTGACGGCAAGCAGCATTCGACCTCGGTTGCGCTCAAAGAGGACGAGCGCCTAGGTGTGTATGCCTCTACGCAGGTGGTCCGTTTAGACCCCATCACGTCGGCTCGCCTTTCGTTCTCCTATGTCGTGCAGACAGCGGAGGGCGTGATGCGCCTGCTCCAGCCGCAGCATACGATGGAGATTCTCGATCAGTCTTCTTCGATCGTGGGCATTAGCGTTATGTCCTCACAGGCTGCTGCTGCCGGCCCTGCCACGTTCCTTTCGTTTGCCGCCCTCATTTCGTTCTCGCTTGGCTTTATGAACCTGCTGCCCATCCCACCACTCGATGGCGGCAAGCTGGTCATCGAGATCATTCAAAAGATTGCTGGCCGCGAGCTTCCGCTCAAGGTCCAGACGATTGTGAGCTATGTGGGCATCGCGCTCTTTGCGCTGCTGTTTGTCTATATGCTTCGTTCCGACGTCCTTCGATTTATCCTGTAGGGGAGTGTTTGGATTGTCTTTATCCCATCCTTTGCCTCGCGAGTTGACGCGCCCCGTGCATGTGGGCGGTGTGCAGATCGGTGGCGGCGCGCCGGTGGTGGTCCAATCCATGACCTGCACCGATACCGCTGACGCCCAGGCAACGCTTGCGCAAGTGTGCGCGTTGGCGCAGGCTGGCTGCGATATCGTGCGTGTGAGCGTGCCCACCGAGGCCGCGCTTGAGGGTTTCCGCACCATCTGTGCCGAGTCTCCGGTGCCGATCGTCGCCGATATTCACTTTAACCATAAGCTCGCCATCGGCGCCGTCGAGGCTGGTGCCGCCAAGCTTCGCATCAATCCCGGCAATATCGGCGATTGGGCTAAGGTCGATGCCGTGATCGATGCCGCGGGCGCCGCTGGGTGCGCGATTCGTATCGGCGTCAATGCCGGTTCGCTTGAGCAGGATATCGCCGAGCGCGACGACCTCACGCAGCCCGAAAAGCTCGTGATGTCGAGCGAGCGCTTCGTCAAGCACTTTGAGGACCGCGGTTTTACGAACATTGTGCTTTCGGCCAAGGCTCATAGCGTGCAAACGACGCTCGATACCTATCGAGCCCTGTCGCGTGAGATTCCCCACGTTCCGCTTCACCTGGGCGTAACCGAGGCGGGTACCAAGCTCCAGGGCACCATCAAGAGCTCTGTAGGCTTGGGTATCTTGCTTTCCGAAGGCATTGGCGACACCATGCGTGTGTCGCTCACGGCCGATCCGGTCGAGGAGCCGCCGGTCGCCTGGGGTATTCTGCAGTCGCTGGGCCTGCGTCGCCGTGGTCCCGAGATTGTCTCGTGCCCCACGTGCGCCCGCTGCCAGGTTAACCTGATTCCCATCGCCGAGGAAGTAACCGAGCGGCTTAAGAACTATGCCGCGCCGCTTTCGATTGCCGTCATGGGATGTGCCGTTAATGGCCCCGGTGAGGCTTCTGATGCCGACCTGGGCGTTGCTTGCGGACGTGGTCAGGCCTTGCTCTTTTCGCATGGCCAGATCATTGGTAAAGTAGCTGAGGACCAAATTGTCGACGCGCTTATGGCAGAGGTCGACAAGCTTATTGAGGAGAAATAAATGACCCGAGCAATGTATATGTCTAAGCTCTATGCGCCGACGCTTAAAGAGGATCCGGCGGACGCTGAGCTCTCCAGCCACCGTCTGCTGCTCCGTGCTGGCATGATCCGCAAGGAGGCCGCCGGTCTGTATTCCTACCTGCCGCTTGCTTGGCGCTCGATTCGCAAGATCGAGAACATCGTGCGCGACGAGATGGACGCTGCCGGCGCCCAGGAGCTTATGATGCCTATTATGGTCGATGCCGAGTTGTGGCGTGAGTCCGGCCGCATCGACGCCTATGGCAAGGAGCTTGTGCGCTTTGACGACCGTCATGGTCGCGAGTTCGTCCTGGGCCCCACGCACGAGGAGACCGTCACGGCCCTAGTGCGCAATGAGCTGCGCTCCTACAAGCAGCTACCCGTTAACCTCTACCACATCCAGGATAAGTTCCGCGACGAGTTCCGCCCCCGCTTTGGCCTGATGCGCGGTCGCGAGTTCATCATGAAGGACGCCTACAGCTTCTCCGCCACGCAGGAGAGCCTGCAGGAGGAGTATGACAAGATGAAGCAGGCCTACGCTAACATCTGCGAGCGCTGCTATATCAAGGCCCTGCCCGTTGTTGCCGACTCCGGTGAGATCGGTGGCGATACCTCCGTCGAGTACATGGCTTTGGCCGACGCCGGCGAGGCTTCGCTCGTCTACTGCGACGATTGCGGCTTTGCTGCCGATGACGAGGCGGCAAGCACCAAGGTCGTCGTGACCGAGGGTCCTGGTGACGGTACGCTCACCAAGGTTGAGACTCCGGGCATGGGCACCATTGAGGCAGTTGCTAAGTTCTTTGGGTTCCCCGAGAACGGCACGCGCAAGTCGCTGGCACTCATCGACGCCGAGGGCAAGCCGGTCGTGGCCATTGTTCCGGGCGATCACGAGCTCAACGATTGCAAGGCCGAGCACGTCTTTGGCAAGGGCTATCGCATGATGACCGACGAGGAGCTTCAGGCGAACGGTCTGCACAAGGGCTTTATCGGACCGGTTAACCTGCCCGATGGCATTCGTCTGGTGTGCGACGAGAGCCTGCGCGATTCCAAGCAGTGGGCCTGCGGTGCCAACGAGGTCGATTATCACTTTACCGGTGCCTGCCCCGAGCGCGACTTTACTGTCGATGAGTGGGCCGATCTGGTCACCGTTGTCGCTGGCGACCCCTGCCCGCACTGCGGCAAGCCGCTCTCCGCTGCCCGCGGCATCGAGGTCTCTCAGGTCTTCCAGCTGGGCACCAAGTATTCCGAGGCCATGGGTGCCACCTTTATGGACGAGGACGGCAAGGAGAAGCCGCTCATCATGGGCTGCTACGGCGTTGGTGTGTCCCGCTCGCTCGCTGCCGTCGTGGAGCAGCACAACGACGAGCACGGTATCGTCTGGCCGGTCTCCGTTGCCCCGTACGAGGTCGCGGTGATTCCGCTCGATCCCAAGAAGGAGGAGTGCGCTACCGTCTGCGAGCAGATCGTTGATGGCCTGTGCGCCGAGGGTATCGAGGTTGTCGTCGACGACCGCGACGAGCGTCCCGGCTTTAAGTTTGCCGACAACGACCTTATGGGCTTCCCGTATCAGGTCGTTCTGGGTAAGCGTGGCCTTAAGAATGGCACCGTTGAGCTTAAGGACCGTGCCACGGGTGAGCGCGAGGATGTGGCGATCGACGAGGTCGTCGCCAAGGTCGCCGAGCTTGTGAAGGCAGCACGCCGTTAATCGACGATTTCGCTTGTAGTTCGATATACGGGACGGCCCCGCATTTCTCCAGATCGGGGAGATGCGGGGCCGTCCTTTTATCTTGTGGCATCCTCGATATCTAAAAGGAAAACCCCACAGCCCATGCGAGCTGCGGGGTTTTCCTTGTGCCTCCGATGCGAAATAAATCGCTCAGATATTACTGATAATCGACGACGTCGATCCAGTTCTTCAGGAACTCATCGTTCACGTTGCGCTTACGAGCGAGCTCGGAAGCGGCGACGATGCTCGTCCACTGACGCACGACCTGCATGGGCATGTCGGCGCGGTCGCAGTAGAGCTCCAGGTAGGCCTCAGCCTGATCCTTGCTGTTGAGGGCAAAGAGCAGGTAGGTGGTGGCAACGTCGGCAGCAGGGGAGCCCTGGGTGGCGTGTGCCCAGTCGCACACATAGAGCTGGCCGTCGTCGCCGACGATGACGTTGGAGGGGTTGAAGTCGCCGTGGCAGACCTTGAACTCCTTGGTCATGCCGTCCAGACGCTCCTGAAGGTTGTAGCGCGTGGTGGCATTGAGCTGATCAAGGCTGTCGATCATGCGGGCGTACTTGTCGCGCTGACGGTTGAGCAGCGGGGAGGTGTAGCCGTGGATCTCGATCTGGAGGTCGACGAACATCTCGAGGTACTCACCAAAGCGCTGGGGCTCGGCAGTCATCTTCTCGGCAAGGGTGGTGCCCGGAACCTTCTCGGTCACGAGCGCCCAGCCATTGGCGTTCTCGAGCTGGGAAACCTCGAGCGCCTTGGGGCTGCGGATGCCGCACTCATTGATGCGGGCAAGATTCAAAGCCTCGTTGAACACGTCGGAGACAGGCTTGGTCTCGTTAAAGACCTTGACAATCTTGTCGCCCAGGTCGTAAACGACCTTGTTGCCACGGCGGACGAGCTCGGTCTTGGAATCGGGTAGCAGCATGGTTGCATCCTTTCAACGATGCGATAGAAGCGACGGCGGGGGTGTGTGAAACACCCGTGCACCCCCGCCGTTAAAAACCGTGCTAAAACTAGCAGACGGCGTAGTCCTGAGGCTCGCGGCCGTAGTAGGCGTCCAGGTAGAGCTCCTTGATCTCGCTCATGAGCGGGTAGCGCGGGTTGGCGCCGGTGCACTGGTCGTTGAATGCCTGCTCGGTCATCTCGTCGAGGGTGTCGAGGAAGTACTGCTCGTCAACACCGTAGTCGGCGATGGTGTTCTTGACGCCGATAAAGTCCTTGAGCTCCTCGAGCTTCGTGATGAAGTTCTCGAAGACCTCCTTGTCGTCCTTGCCCTCGATACCGCAGTACTTGGCCATCTCGGCGTAGTTGTGCAGCGCGTTGGGGTAAGGATACTGGGAGAACGTGCCCATCTTGACGGGGGCCTCAGCGGCGTTGTAGCGCATGACGCGGGTCAGGATGACGGCGTTAGCGATGCCGTGGGGCAGGTGATGGAAAGCGCCGAGCTTGTGAGCCATGGAGTGGTTGAGGCCCAGGAAGGCGTTGGCGAAGGCCATACCGGCCATGCAGGAGGCGTTGTGCATCTCCTCGCGGGAGTGCGGGTCCTTGGCGCCGTTCGTGAAGCTGGAGGGCAGGTTCTCAAAGACGAGCTTGGCAGCGCGCTCGGAGAGGCCCTTGGTGTAGTCGGAAGCCATGATGGAGACGTAGGACTCGATGGCGTGGGTCATGACGTCGATGCCGGAGGCAGCGGTCAGGCCGCGCGGGGCGGTCATGCAGTTGTCGGCGTCGACGATAGCCATGTTGGGGAGCAGCGCGTAGTCGGCGAGCGGCCACTTGATGCCGGTCTCCTTGTCGGTGATGATGGCGAACGGCGTGCACTCGGAGCCGGTACCCGAGGAGGTCGGGACGGCGACGAAGTAGGCCTTCTTGCCCATCTCGGGGAAGGTGAAGATACGCTTGCGGATGTCCATGAAGTCCATGGCCATGTCCTCAAACTTGCACTCGGGGTGCTCGTACATCATCCACATGATCTTGCCGGCGTCCATAGCGGAGCCACCGCCGACGGCGATGATGACGTCCGGCTCAAAGAGAGCCATCTGCTTGGCGCCGCGACGTGCGCACTGCAGCGACGGATCGGGCTCGACGTCGTAGAAGCAGTCGTGGGCGATGCCCATCTCGTCGAGCTTGGCCTCGATGGCGCGGGTGTTGCCATTCTTGAAGAGGAACTGGTCGGTAACGATGAAGGCGCGCTTCTTGCCCATGACGTTGCCCAGCTCGTCGAGGGCGACGGGCGTGGAACCCTTCTTGAAGTAGACCTTCTCGGGAGCGCGGAACCACAGCATGTTCTCACGGCGCTCGGCCACAGTCTTAACGTTGATCAAGTGCTTCACCCCAACGTTCTCGGAGACGGAGTTGCCGCCCCAGGAGCCGCAGCCCAGGGTCAGAGACGGCTTCATGCCAAAGTTGTACAGGTCACCGATGCCGCCGTGCGAGGACGGGGTGTTGATGACGATACGGCAGGCCTTCATGACGTGCTCGAACAGGCTGATCTTCTCGGCCTGGGCGGGGTGCACGTACAGAGAGGCGGTGTGGCCCGGGCCACCGGCGAGCACCAGGTGCTCGGCCTTGTCGACGGCCTCCTGGAAGTCCTTGGCGTGGTACATGGCCAGGACCGGGGAGAGCTTCTCGTGGGAGAACTCCTCCTTGGCGGGGTCGGTTGAGGTGACCTCGGCGATCAGGATCTTGGTCTTGGCGGGAACCTCGATGCCGGCGAGCTCGGCGATCTTGGCAGCGGCCATGCCGGGGATGCGGTGATCGAGAGCGCCGTTCTTGAACATGGCGGCACGCAGGGCCTCCATCTCGGCACCCTGCTTGACGAAGTAGCAGCCGCGCTTCTGGAACTCGGCCTTAACCTGGTCATAGATGCTGTCGATGACAGTCACGGACTGCTCGGAAGCGCAGATCATGCCGTTGTCGAAGGTCTTGGAGTGGATGATGGAGTTGACGGCGAGCAGCACGTCGGCGGTGTCGTCGATGACGACCGGGGTGTTACCGGCGCCAACGCCCAGGGCGGGCTTGCCCGAGGAGTAAGCGGCCTTGACCATGCCCGGGCCACCGGTGGCGAGGATGATGTCGACGTCGCGCATGACCATGTTGGTCAGCTCGATGGAGGGGACATCGACCCAGCCGATGATGCCCTCGGGGGCGCCGGCCTTGACGGCGGCGTCAAGCACGAGCTTGGCGGCGGCGATGGTGCACTTGGCGGCAGCCGGGTGCGGGGAGATGATGATGGCGTTGCGGGTCTTCAGGCAGATCAGCGTCTTGAAGATCGCGGTGGAGGTGGGGTTGGTCGTCGGAATGACGGCGCCCACGATGCCGATGGGCTCGGCGATCTTGGTGATGCCGTAAGCCTCGTCGCGCTCCAGGACACCACAGGTCTTGGTGTTCTTGTAAGCGTTGTAGATGTACTCTGCGGCGTAGTGGTTCTTGATGACCTTGTCCTCAAGAACGCCGCGGCCGGTCTCCTCGATGGCCATCTTCGCCAACGGGATACGAGCCTTGTTGGCGGCCATGGCGGCCTCATAGAAGATCTTGTCGACCTGCTCCTGCGTGTACGTAGCAAAAAGCGCCTGGGCCTCTCGCATCTGAGCGAGCTTAGCCTCAAGCGCCTCTACGTTGTCCACAATTGCGGGAGTAGTGTTTTCCGGTGACTTTTTCACCATTTGTGTCTCCTTGCGATCGGAGATTTACCCTACGCCTTGCATGATAGCAAGAAATTATTCGGCGAACGGTAAGATTCCTCTAAAAGGCACACTAAAACGCTTCAATAAACTGAAGCGTTTTAACCATTTAGCTAAAAAGCCGAACGTTTTATCCCGGCGAATTCCTAGTTTCCCCATGGCTATGGTGTGGAGTTTGTTCATTGTTTGTTTATTAGGTCTTAGGAAATTAATGCACATCGATTAATTCCGGCTGGTCGTTACACATATTATGGATCGTTTCTATTTCATGGCAATAAACGCGTTCTCTTGTCAGACAAAACACTGGTAATAAACTAAACCCCATGTGTCAGACGGCACATTCAGTAAGAGTGAAATATATGCCTTTCCCTCTGGGCATTTTGTCGCCCTTACCGGTTCATGTCAGGTAAGTGGAAAGGTCGGTTTGTGAGATTGCCACGCTGCAGGCGAGCTCTTGTTTGGCTCGTCTCCTTTTTGTTCGTGTTTAATACGATCCCTACGGGCGTATTTGCTGATGTAATAGTGAATGCTGACCCTCAGCAAAACACGACTTCGGAGAATCTGTCTAATGAATCTACTGATAGTGCCTCTGTGTCGGGGGGGGGGTTCGGTCGAGGCTTCGTCTAACGACAATTCGGTTTTAAGTGATGATCAAAAACCTGAATCTGATGTCTCGGATAAGCAGTCAAACGATGTGAATGTGAATGAAACATCTGATGAATCGAATTCTGATGCAGCAGAATCTGGTGTTTATCAAGTCAATGATCAATCAACATTTGAGGAGGCGCTGAATAAAATCTCCTCTGATAATTTATCGGAGATCAGACTTGTCCTAAAAGGCGGCTCGTCTTTTGTGGTGCCGACCCAAGAAGATTACGTTTCGAATTTCGGCGTTGCTAACAAGAAGATTACCGTGACGAGTGACGGTGATAATCACGCAACCTTGCGCTTCTCCAGCCGTGCCATGCTTTCCGGACCTTGTACTTTTGACAACGTCGAAGTTGTTGGTCTAGATAAATTCTATTGCAATGGTTTCGATACTGTGTTCACTCGTAACTGCGATCTCAAGCTCTCTAGAACACTTTATGGCGGCGGCTATAAGTCGACTGTCGACCACACACATGTGGTGATAGCCGCGTCTGGGTATATCAATCCTGGTAGTGGCGCTGGCCTTCATGACGTCATTGGTGGTTCATATCAAGGGTCCGTCGAGCATGACACCTATCTTGAGATCAGCGGTAACCTTAGCATGGCTAGCGGTAATCACGTTAATCCCGGTTGCATGCGCGGCGATGGCTCGAGCGGCGATGGAAACGGCTCTCCTGCTGTTTATGTAGGTGGTAACGCCACGCTTGTTTACGACAATGCCAACTCCGAAGTTTCTCCTGCTATCGAAGGCACTTACGGTTGCGAGATGCGCGGCAACGTGACGCTTGATGTTCGCTCGGGTCGGGTAAATGAAATTTGCGGTCATTTTGGTGACCCTGCGCCTATTAAAGGCAACATTCATATTATTGCGGGCAGCAGTACTTATGAAAACACCGACAAAACGCTTCGTCTTAATGGTAATTGGTCAATAACTGGCGCAGGACAGATGATCCCGGATGGAGTTTATGAGGTCGATGGCGATGTCGTTATCGATGCTTACGAGAATGTTTGGGGCTGGGATAAGGGTGGATCGATACCCAATGATGTCCCATATATTGAAGGTTCGAAGAAAGCGAACGTTGGTGGATCTATTTCCGTTAATGTCCACGGCTCCCATGTTGGCTCTATTTATGGAGCAGAGTGGAGTGCTGTAAACGGTGATATCGCCGTGAACGCTTCTGGTGTTGAGCTGAGGGATGAAGCGGGCGATTCTCATGGGTATGTTTTCTGCGAGAACGACCTGACCAATTCGTCGGATGAGGGATCGAGCGTAAAGGCTGGAGGAAAGCTATCTATCAGTCTGAATAGCGGCAGTGTTGGCTACGTTTCGTTGACTTCGAACAAGAATGTATCGATTTCTGACGGTTCCTTCATTAATATTACTGGACGACCGGAAATAGCTACGGGCGTTACGGGTGTGTACTATGGGCTTCCCAAGGGGTCTTCTTCTCCCACAATCAATATTGCAGGGACTGTGGCTGAGATTCCTTATATTAAGTACGCATCTGCTTTGAATGTTACTGATAAATCTGAAATTACGGCCGGTACGATTTCTTCTGTAAATAAGATCGCTATTACTGGTCAATCGAATACAAATGTAACGACCAAATTTGGCTGCAACAATGCTTCTAGCTATGAATTAATTGAAGACAATGGCCTTCGGGTAGATGAGGGCAGCGTTTTGACGACAGCTGGCTCTCAAGCCTACGTATATGGTTATGCCGATATCAATGGTACTTGGGAGCAACAATACAATACTGCGAAAAACTATAACGATATTTTCGTTAAGGGAACCACCTCTATTGGCAGTAAGGGCATTCTCATCGATCACGGTTCAAGTAATTTGAAAGGTGCCGTTATTAATAAGGGCACACTTGCCTTAATGGCACCCGCATTATTCCAAGGAAATTACCGTGGCGATGACGCTGAAATTAGACTGCCAGCTGTCACTAATAACTATGATGGCACGGATGATGGCGGTGACATTCCCCTTATTGTAAAAGGGGAATCGTCAGGGAAGACTACTGTTAATACGGTGGATCCGAACAATTGGCAGAATTTGAAACTGCCGTCACTCGGAGATAACTACGTACTCTCCAAAGCTAGTGGTGATGCACCTAAGCAAAGCACTTTTATTCTTGGCAACGAGGATGCGGTTGGCGAGGGCTATTACCTTAAGCGCGTCAGGGATGCCGACGGTACTGATGATTTTCACATGTGGCAGGTCGCAGCAAAGTTATCGCTGACTTTTGATGATAATGGCGCAGGCGATTCTGCTTATCCTCAAAAGTTTTTGCAAGATAAGACTGCAGATAAGGACAGTTACACCTTCGCGCTGCCCAAGACCGCCCCGACCCGCAAGGGCTGGGCGTTCGCCGGCTGGAACACCGAGAGGGACGGGTCGGGCGATCAGTTCACCGACAAGACCGAGGTCTCCAAGTCCACGACCGTCTACGCCCAGTGGAAGTGGGTGCCCCGCGACGTCACCGTGACCTTCGACGAGAACGGCGGCGACACCAAGGCCGACCCCGCCTCCCAGACCAAGACCACCGAGCCGGGTTCTCTGGCTTCGACAGGGGAGAGACTGCTGCCGGTTCTTCCGCTGGCAGTTGTCGGATCAGCTTTGACTTCTTTAGGTTTGCTGCTCGAATACAACCGCAAGAAGAGGCGGAACGATAAATAAATAATGGCCGCCATGGCTTGGTGAACTGCCTCCCATTTCTTGGACATGAGAAATGGGAGGCTTTCTTTATGCGCGTTGATTTGAGGGTGAAGCATGATGTCGAGGCCAGGAAGGCGGCCATAGGGCTCTTCGGGCTCGGGCACGGGTATAAATCTGCCGCGATTGCCCTTTCGCTTCCCGCGGAAGCCGTGAGAAGATGGCAGGAGATATACCGCGCATTCGGGAGCGAGGTGCTGCTGCGCATGGACGGAAAGCGGGGCAGATACACATACGAGCAGAAGGCCGCCGGTGGCCGCCGAGATCTTCTCGCGCACCGCCAACGGCTGCGGGCACCGGCAGATAGCGATGTGCCTCAGGGCGGAAGAGGGGGCCGTGAAAGCCGACAAGACCGTGCTCAAGATGATGCGCGAGATGGGGATTCGCTGCGGGATCAGACGCGAGACGGCCTACCACAGGTACAACTCGTGCAGGGGCGTCGTCGGCAGGACGTTCGAGAACGTGATCGCGAGGGATTTCGACGCCGGGGCCCCGTGGCAGAAGCTGGGGACGGACGTCACCGAGTTCAAGGTGGCTGGCGGCAAGGCCTACTGGGCCCCGACGCTGGACTTCTGCACCAAGGAGATCGTGGCGAGCGACATATCGACCACGCCCGACATGGGCCAGCAGGTGAGGATGCTCGACGGGCTGCTGTCCAAGATCCCCGAGGGCGCCGCCCCGACCATGCACTCGGACCGGGGCTGGCAGTACCAGCACGCCTCGTACACATCCAGGCTAGAGGCCGCCGGCATCGTCCAGAGCATGTCCAGGAAGGCGAACTGCATCGACAATGCCGCCACCGAGCAGCTCTTCGGCCACGTCAAGGACGAGTTCTACAGGGGCCGCGAGTGGAGGACGTTCGAGGATTTCAAACGCGACCTGGAGGAATACATGGTCCACTGGAACACGAGCCGGAGGCAGGTAAGATTGAAGGGCCTGACCCCGGAGGAGTACCGGAATCAGGCCCTCGCGGCCTAGTCGCTATTTAGGGCGTCCAAGATTTGGGACGTAGTTCATTTTCACTCTGGTTTTGCATTCCTGGATAGATAGAAAAGAAACCGCCTTCTCAAAAGAAAGCGGTTTCTTATAGTTCTATATGAACGCGAGGTCTTTGACCCGGAGAGTCCGAGGTACTTGTTGGTAAGACCTAATTTAGGAGCGCGCAACCTTGCCGGACTTTAGGCAGGTGGAGCAAACGTTCATCTTGCGACGGTGACCATCGACGACGACGTAGACGCGCTGGATGTTGGGGCGGAACTTACGGTTGGTGACGCGGTGAGAGTGGCTGATGGAGCGACCGGCAACGGGGTGCTTACCGCAAACTTCGCAAACTTTGGACATAACTGACCCTCCTTGGGCGACAAACGAACATGTCGCGTTAACAAACAAGCCTGAACTATAGCACAGAAGTCGCTCCCTGTGCGTAATCTACACAGAGATATTCCTCTTTTGGCGATAGTGCCCACGCCACGGCCCTGGACGTAGATCCGATTTGCGTGCAGCAGAGGGGATTATGCCAGCTCGTGCGTGCGTTTTCAAGCTCGTCCCACAAATATATATAGGTTTATTGGGCTTTGGGCTCCGTTTACGGATTGCTCTGTATTTATGCTCGCAATTAAGCTCGAGGTTGGCTACACTATCCCTTGACCATTAAAGGGGTACGAGATACCCACATGGAATTACATAGCTGCCAATGAGCAGCCCTTCCTGTGGGTGTCTGGTCCGCTTTGAGCGGTCGGGCATCTATTTTTTTGACTGTGTCAGCAGTCAAGACATGTGAGGAAGGAGATCGATGGGCACGACTTCCCCCAAGGCGGTTATCATGGACGAGACCGCCGTCAATCGAGCGATGACCCGCATCGCGCACGAGATTCTCGAGCGCAACGAGGGCTGTGAAGACCTCGCTCTGGTCGGCATCGTCACGCGCGGCGACCTTCTGGCAAAGAAGCTCGCTGAGGAGATCAAGGAGATCGAGGGCGTCGAAGTTCCGCTCGGTAGCCTCGACATCAGCTTCTATCGCGATGACTATGCGACCAATTTCGCTCCCGCGATCCACGCCACCAACATTCCCTTTAGCGTCGACGGCAAGCGCGTCGTGCTGGTGGACGACATCCTGTACACGGGCCGTACCATTCGCGCCGCTCTGGACGCCGTCATGGATCTGGGCCGTCCGAGCCGCATTGAGCTGGCAGTTCTCGTTGACCGCGGTCACCGCGAGCTTCCCATCTCGCCGGACTTTGTCGGCAAGAACGTTCCCTCGTCGCACGAGGAGAACGTGCACCTATATATGAAGGAAGTCGACGGCCGTACCGCTGTCGAGATCAACGACGTCGCGCCGGGCTCCCATGTGGGTTCTGCGCCGCTGGGAGGTGAGTAGTACCGTGGCGTTCAACCATAAGCACCTGATCGACATTACCGAGTACTCCGAAGAGGACATCAAGCTCATCCTCGAGACCGCCAAGGCGTTCTCCGAGGTCAACGAGCGTGCGATCAAGAAGGTCCCCACGCTCAAGGGCAAGACCATCGTCAACATGTTCAACGAGCCCTCGACGCGCACCCGCAGCTCCTTCGAGCTCGCCGAGAAGCGTCTTTCGGCCGACAGCCTCAACTTTGGCGGCTCCTCGACCTCCACGGTCAAGGGCGAGAGCCTCGTCGATACCGTCGAGACCCTCAACGCCTATAAGATCGACTGCATCGTCGTACGCGATAAGCACGCCGGTGCTCCCTACATCGTCACCCAGAACTCGCCCGCGAGCGTCATCTGCGCCGGTGACGGCAAGCACAACCATCCCACGCAGGCCCTGCTCGACCTGTACACCATCTGGGAGCACAAGGGTGACTTCCACGGTCTGAAGGTCGCCGTCGTCGGCGATATCGCCCACTCTCGCGTTTGCGGCTCGCTGATCCCCGCCCTTAAGATCATGGGCTGCGAGACCTACGCCGTCGCCCCCGGCACGCTGCTGCCGCCGGCGCCCGAGGTCCTGGGCTGCGACCACGTGACGAGCGACCTCGATTCCGTCCTGCCCGAGCTGGACGTCGTCTACATGCTGCGCGTGCAGCAGGAGCGCCTCGAGGGTGCCCCGTTCCCGACCATTCGCGAGTACCACAAGCTCTTCGGCCTGACTAAGGACCGCGAGAAGCTCATGAAGCCCGACGCGATCATCTGCCACCCGGGCCCCATCAACCGCGGCGTCGAGTTCGACTCCTATATGGCCGACCACCCGCAACGCTCCGTCATCCTGGAGCAGGTCTACGCCGGTATCTGCGTGCGTATGGCTATCCTGTATCTGCTGCTTGGAGGTGCCGATAATGGCCTTGCTTCTTAAGAATGCCCACGTCGTCGACCCGTCCGTCGAGCTTGACGGTGTCGTTGACGTCCTGATTGACGGCGACAAGATCGCCGAGGTCGGCGAGAATCTCGCCGTCGAGGGAGCCGAGGTCCGCGACCTTTCCGGCAAGTACCTCGTCCCCGGCCTGGTGGATATGCACGTTCACCTTCGCGAGCCCGGCTACGAGGTCAAAGAGGACATCGAGAGCGGCACCCGCGCAGCTGCCAAGGGCGGCTTTACCGGCGTGTGCGCCATGCCCAACACCGATCCCGTCACCGATAACGGCACCGTCGTGGAGTTCGTCAAGTCCCGCGCTGCCGAGGTCGGCCACTGCCGCGTCTATCCGTCGGGCGCCATGACCCGCGGTCTTAAGGGCGAGGCCATGTCCGAGATGGGCGATATGGTCGCCCACGGCGCCGTCGCCTTCACCGATGACGGTCGCGGCGTGCAGGGCGCGGGCATGCTCCGTCGCTGCATGGACTACGGCAAGATGTTCGGCAAGGTCTTCATGAGCCACTGCCAGGACGAGGACCTGGTCGGCCACGGCCAGATCAACGAGGGCAAGGTCTCGACCCGTCTGGCCCTCGAGGGTTGGCCGGCTGTCGGCGAGGAGCTCCAGATCGCCCGCGACATCGAGATCGCCAAGCTGACCGGTGCCAAGCTGCACATTCAGCACATCTCCACCGCCCATGGTCTGGAGATCGTGCGTGCCGGTAAGGCCGCCGGTGTCCAGGTAACCTGCGAGGCCACCCCGCACCACATGTTCCTGACCGAGAACGACTTGGACGAGACCTACAACACCTCGCTCAAGGTCAATCCGCCGCTGCGTACCGAGGAAGATGCCGAGGCCATCCGTCAGGGCGTCATCGACGGCACCGTCGACGCTATCGTCACCGATCACGCTCCCCACACCCCGTGGGAGAAGGCCCGCGAGTTCGAGCTCGCACCCTTTGGCATGATCGGCCTCGAGACCTCGCTGTCGCTCGTGCTCACCGAGCTGGTCAACACGGGCAAGATGAGCATGGGCCGCATGGTCGAGCTCATGGCCATCAAACCGCGTGAGATCCTGGGCCTCGACCAGGTTCAGGTCAAGGCGGGCTCCGTTGCCGACCTGACCGTGTTCGACCCCTCCGTAACCTGGACGGTCGGCGAGGACGGTTACGAGTCGCGCGCCGAGAACTCCGGTTTTGCCGGCCGTACGCTCACCGGTCGAGCCACCGATGTGTTTGTCGGCGGTAAACAGACGCTTGCCGACGGCTGCATCTGCTAGCATAGCCTTATCGCTTTTGTGCGCGGCGCCCTTGCGGTGCCGCGCTTTCTGTTCGTTTGGACCATGCAACCGCATGGGGGATTGGAGCGTCTATGCCCACACCTTCCACTGCACGCATGCACGACTTCGAGGTCGTCTCGAACCGGGAGATCGCCGACGGCATCTTCTCGCTCGTCATCTCGGCCCCCAAGCTTGCAAGTGCGCTCAAGCCCGGTCAGTTTGTGAACATCGCCGTGCCCGGTGATGCGTCCTCGCTGCTTCGCGTGCCCCTGAGCTACTACCGCGCCGACGCCGAGGCCGGCACCGTCGAGTTGTGGTACGCCGTCGTGGGCGACGATACCCGTCGTTTGTCCCAGATGGGACCTGGCTCCACCTCTAACCTGCTGGGCCCCGGTGGCCGCGGCTGGATGGTACCCGAGGGCACCAGGAAGGCCTTGCTTGTCGCCGGTGGCATCGGCGTTCCGCCTGTCCTCTGCCTGGCCGGTAAGCTTGCCGAGCAGGGTGTGGCCGTCGACGTGTGCTTGGGCTTTGGCACCGCGTCCAAGGCCGTGGGCATCGATGAGTTCCGCGCGCTGGGCGCCACGGTTAACGTGTGCACCGACGACGGTACGCTGGGTACGCACGGTTTTTGCACCGATCCGGCAGCCGATCTGCTCGGCGAGGGCGGCTACGACTACGTGGCCAGCTGCGGTCCCGCCGTCATGATGAAGAAAGTCGCCGCCGCTGCCGCCGAGGCCGGTGCGTACTGCGAGGTGTCGCTCGAGCGCATGATGAGCTGCGGCTTTGGCGCCTGCAACACCTGCAACGTCGAGACGGTCGACGGTATGAAGGGCGCCTGCATGTGCGGCCCCGTGTTCGATGCTTCCAAGGTGGTGGTCTTCTAGTGGGTACCGTGAACATGGCCGTCGATTTCGGCGGCGTCAAGATGCAAAACCCCATCAACACCGCAGCCGGTACTTTTGGTTACGGCTGGCAGTTCCAGAACTTCTTTGATGTCTCCCAGCTGGGTGCCATCACCACCAAGGGTTGCGCAGCCGAGCCCTGGCCCGGCAATCCCGCGCCCCGCATGGCCGAGATTCCCGGCGGTATGATCAACTCCGTGGGCCTTCAGAACCCCGGCGTGGCCGCCTTTGCCCGCGAGTCCGGTCCGTGGCTCGAACAGCTGTCCAAGGACGGCTGCCAGGTCATCTGTCAGGTTGCCGGCCACTCCGTTGACGAGTTTGTCCGCGCGCTCGAGATGTATGTCGAGCTGTGCCCCTGGGCTGCCGGCTACGAGATCAACGTGAGCTGCCCCAATATTGCCGCCGGCGGTGCCGCCATGGGCTCCACGCCCGAGGGCGCCTCTTCCGTTATGGCTGCCTGCCGCAAGGTGACCGATAAGCCGCTGTTCGTGAAGATGGCGCCGGTCAACGTCGCCGAGATCGCCAAGGCCCTCGAGGCTGCCGGCGCCGACGGCCTTTCGGTCATCAACTCCATTCAGGGCATGGCCATCGACGTCCATACCCGCAAGTCCCGCGTGGCCAAGCCCAAGGGCGGCCTTTCGGGCCCGCTGTGCCACCACATTGCCGTGCGCATGGTCTGGGAGGTTGCCCAGGCCGTCGATATCCCCATCAACGGCGTCGGCGGCGTCATGACCGGCGAGGATGCGGCTGAGTTTATCCTGGCCGGCGCCACCTGCGTGTCGGTCGGCATGGCCAACTTCGTCGATCCGTGCGCTTCGCTCAAGATCGCGCATGAGCTCGAGGCCTGGGCCGAGTCTCAGGGCGTAAAGGACATCAACGAGCTGGTAGGTGCTTTCGAATGCTAGAGACCGATGCCCGCGACCGCGTAATCGTCGCCCTCGACTGCGATCGTGAGCGTGCGCTCGAGCTCGCCCACGAGCTTTCGGGCCATGCCGCCTGGCTCAAGGTTGGCATGACGCTCTATTACGCTGAGGGCCCCGAGATCGTCAAGACCTTTAAGGACCTGGGCTTTAAGGTCTTCCTTGACCTTAAGTTCCATGATATTCCGCATCAGGTTCGCGGTGCCGCCCGTTCGGCCTCGCTTGCCGGTGCCGACCTGCTCTCGGTTCACGGCTTGGGTTCGGGCGCCATGCTCTCTGCCTGCCGCGAGGGTGCCGAGGAGGCGCGCGAGGACCGCGCCAAGCTCGTCGCCATCACCGTGCTCACGAGCATGAATCAGGATGCCTTGAGCGAGATCGGCGTCGAGTCGCCGGTGGCCGAGGAGGCCGCCCGCCTGGCAAAGCTCGCTCAGGCCAGTGGCATCGATGGCATTGTGTGCTCGCCGATGGAGGCTCACGACATGCGTGAGCTGCTGGGTTCTGATGCCCTGATCGTGACTCCGGGTGTGCGTCCGGTGGGTGCCGCCTTAGGCGACCAGTCCCGCGTGGCGACGCCTTCCCAGGCTATCGAGCGTGGCGCAAGCCACATTGTGGTGGGCCGTCCCATCACCGGCGCCGACGATCCGGTTGCCGCCTTTGACGCTATTGTCGCCGAGCTGGTCGAAAACGTCGCGTAAAAGATTCCCCTAAGTCACCACTTTTTGGTCTCATTAGCACAAAATAGCCCCTGTGCCTGCGTAAACTTTCCCATCCTTTGTGTGGAATCGCAGGTCAGGGGCTTAACTTTGGGCGCAGTATATTGCACTTTTTGCGGGTATCGTCTAACCTATGGAGCCGCGATTGGGCATTTTGTACGTTCTACGTGCTAAAATGCCAATTATTGAATCAGATATAACCCAACTATTTGGAGGTACGAATGGCACTCCCTCAGCTTACCGATGAGCAGCGCAAGCAGGCTCTTGAGAAGGCTGCTGCCGCACGTCACGCCCGCGCTGAGCTTCGCGAGCAGATCAAGAAGGGCGAGAAGTCCCTCGAGTCCGTGCTCAACTCCGATGACCCCATCGCTTCCCGCATGAAGGTTTCCACCCTCATCGAGTCTCTTCCTGGTTATGGCAAGGCCAAGGCCGCCAAGATCATGGAGGAGCTCGGTATCTCCGCTACCCGTCGCGTCCAGGGCCTCGGCGTCCGTCAGCGCGAGCAGCTCCTCGAGCAGCTGACCAAATAAGTGAGCGCTCAGGATTCCAAGCTCTTTGTGATTTCTGGACCGTCAGGCGCAGGCAAGGGTACGCTCGTCACTCGTGTGCGCGAGCGCCGCTCGAACCTGGGCCTGACGGTTTCGGCTACCACGCGAGCACCACGCAAAGGTGAGGTCGACGGCGTCAACTACTTTTTTCTGACGCGCGAGGATTTCGACCGCCGCGTGGCAAACGGTGAGTTTGTTGAGTGGGCCGAGGTCCACGGTAACTGCTACGGCACGTTGGTGAGCGAGGTCACATCCAAGCTCGCCTCGGGCGCGTCTCTGATTTTGGAGATCGATGTCCAGGGCGCCCTGCAGGTGAAGGAGCGTTTCCCCGAGGCCGTGCTGATCTTTATCAAGCCGCCTTCGCTTGAGGTGCTCCGCGAGCGTCTAGTCGGTCGCGGTACCGAGACGCCCGAGACGATTGAGCTGCGTATGGCAAACGCCGCCGATGAGCTTGCCCTTGCCGACCGCTACGACGACGTCGTGGTAAATGACGATCTCGACCGCGCGACCGATGAGCTCGTTCGCGTTCTCGATATGCATGAAAGGATCTGAGGTCCGTGTCCGTTGTAAAGCCTTGCATTGACGATCTTCTGGAGAAGACCGATCACAACCGCTTCCTGCTCGCTTCGCTTGCCTCCAAGCGCGCCTGCGACATCAATAGCATGCTGCGTGGCCAGCACAACCGTGTGCTTGCCGTCCAGGATGTCGATGACATCACCATCGGGCTTTCCGGTGCCGATACCATCTCGATGGCTATGGACGAGATTGTCGACGGCGACATCTCTTACGACGAGGCCCGTTACGAGAAGGCGCTCGGCCACAAGGTTGCTGAAGCCTAAATGGCGGCTCGCGTCTGCCTGGTCCATTATCACGAGGTTGGACTGAAGGGCAAGAACCGCGCACATTTTGAGCATATCCTCATGGATAACATCAAGGCGGCCTTGGCCGCCTTTTCCGTGAATGCCGTGTCTCGAATTTCCGGTTATATCCTCGTGACTTTTAACGAGCACCAGGCCGATGAAGCGGCGCGTGTCATTCGCACCGTTCCCGGCGTTGCCCGTGTGTCATTGGCGTATCACACCAACCGCGACCCGCAGGAGTACTGCGCCGCCGCCGTGAAGGCGCTGCGCGAGTTTGGTTCCTTCGATTCTTTTAAGGTGCACGCCAAGCGCTCCAATACCGACTATGAGCTCACCTCGATTGACATCAATCGTCAGGTGGGTGAGGTGCTATGTGAAGCCTTCCCCGATAAAAAGGTTCAAATGCACGACCCCGATGCGATGGTGCACGTACTGGTGGTCCAGGGTAGCGTTTATGTGTACGCGCGCTCTGAGCGCGGCGTGGGCGGTCTGCCGGTGGGTTCTGCCGGCAAGGTCGTGACGCTGCTGTCGTCGGGTATCGATTCTCCGGTGGCGACCTGGATGCTCGCGCGTCGCGGCGCGGTGTGCGTGCCGGTACATTTCTCCGGTCGTCCGCAGACGCCCGATACGAGCGAGTATTTGGTGCAGGACATCATCCGTGCGCTTGAGCCGGGTGTCCAGATCGGCCGCCTGTACGTGGTGCCGTTTGGCGACTGCCAGCGTGAGATTTCGGTCACCTGTCCCAGCAACCTGCGCGTGATTATGTATCGCCGCATTATGTATTCGGTTGCCGAGCGCATTGCACACATCGAGGGCGCCAAGGCCATCGTGACGGGCGAATCGCTTGGACAGGTTGCCTCCCAAACGCTTGAGAATATCATGGCCGTCAACGAGGCCGTGAAGATCCCCGTGTTCCGCCCTCTCATCGGTTCGGACAAGCAGGAGATTATCGCGCGCGCCGAGGAGATCGGTACGTTTGATATCTCGACTGAGGCCGCTCCCGACTGCTGCACGCTATTTATGCCGCGCCGTCCCGAGACGCACGCCAAACTCGATGCCGTGCATGAGGCCTGGGAGTTGTTCGATCACGAGGAGATGATCGAGCGCCTGCTCAAGCAGACCGAGTATATCGACTTCGAGAGCAACACGTATAAGGCCCCTAAGACCTTAAAACGCAAACATTCGGAGCTTGCTCCGCGTGAGATTTACCAAGATCACGAGTAATTTTGTGCATAGACCGACGATGCGCCTGCATCGTCGGTCTTTTGCTATCTGGGAATTTTGCGGCTAAGTGTTCATTTGCTGACGTGTGCCTGAATAAATGGACAAATTTGTGCAAGGTTTTGGTCGGTTTTTGGTTTGACCGCTAAAACCGGTTTTGGAGCGTGGCTGTTGCAGGGCTCCTTTCCTGACACGATGGTGTTGGGAGGTTTTGCTATGGCGCAGCGCGAACAACACGAACGGGTCAAACGGATGGACCGCTTGGCGGACAAGCTGCTCGGTCATAAGGCAGTGGTGATGGCGATACTGGTCGTCATTGCGATGGCGAGCGGCTTGGCGATGGCGAACCTTGGCGGCGGTGCCGGCGGTGTGTCGTTTGAGCGCACTGACGGTTCGGGCTCGTTGGTGGAGCTGGGATCCGGTGATGCCTCGAGCGGAAAGACATCCGAAGGTTCTTCGACTAAGGCTTCTGCCGCGGCAGAGGTCTATGTCGATGTCGATGGCGCCGTTGTGTCGCCCGGCGTATATCGTCTCAAGGACGGCGCGCGGGTGGCTCAGGCGATTGATGCCGCCGGCGGGCTGGCGCCCGAGGCAGACGTTACGGGGCTCAATCGGGCATCTAAGGTCACTGATGGACAAAAAATCCACGTTCCAACGGTAGGGGAGCAGCAGGCGTCCATTGCGGAAGCCGGTGTTGATGGTGGGGCTTCCGCATCATCGGGCGTGAGTGGCGCAACAGGCCTAGTAAATATCAATACGGCAAGCGCGGCAGAGCTACAGACGCTCTCGGGCATCGGTCCCTCCATGGCCCAGTCGATTATCGATGAGCGGACAAAGAACGGTGCTTTTGCCTCGGTTGACGATCTGATGCGTGTGTCGGGAATCGGCGAGAAGAAGCTTGCCAAAATCAAAGATTGCATCTGCGTATGAGTGCGACCGAGCGCGAACATGTGATGCCTCCGCGGCCCCTGATGCCGTGGACGATGGCCCTGTGTGCCGGCATGTGCATGAGCTGCGCCTTGGTGCTCAACGTGGCCGCTGATGCGCTGCTGAGGGAGCAGGCGCCGGCGGTCGGGCTGCTATGGGCCATTCCCGTTGCGGCGGCGGTATTCGTTGTGCTGGCTCAATCTTGTGCGCGGCTTGCCCCTTGGAAGCGGTGGCTGTATGCCGCGTCCGTCGGTCTCGTGGCGGGAGCGGTCGTCTCGGCGTGGTGGGCTGTGGGCACGCTAGGCGCCTCGAAGGCGCTCGACGGTCGAGCGGCAAGCAGCCTCGAGTTTGTCGTGCAGGGTGATCCATCCATAAACGACGACGTGTATTCCTATACCTGCGAGGCACGCGCGGACGGTAAGAACTTGGCAACGGTTCGCCTATCGTGTGACCGCGAGCTCAAGGTCGGGGCGCACGTGCGTGTTATCGGTCGTGTTTCACGTTTTGAGAACGATGCATATGGACGATCGCGCGTGCTCCGAGGCGAGGTGCGCAAGGTTCAAGCCGTTCGGATTGTGCCGGTCGATGAGGGCTCTCAGGGGCCGCTGCTTCGGCTGCGAAATGGACTGCTTGCGTCCATCGCGGCTGCGACCGACCCGGCGCGTGCGCTCATAGCCGGTGTCGTCTGCGGTCGTTCGGCCGAGCTGCGCGCCCAGCCGGCGGGCGACTGGTTTTCGGTGACGGGAACGGCGCATCTTATTGCCGTCTCGGGCAGCCATTTGGCTATCGTGGGGTTTGTAATCGAGGGTGTATTGCAAAAGACTCGGTGCTCACGTGGTCTTCAGCGGGCGATATTGGCGATAACGCTTGTTGGCTACGCTGCCTTTACGGGCGCGTCTCCCTCGGCCGTGCGCGCGTGCTGCATGGTGTTCGCGACGCTTGTCGTAAACGGCGCGGGGCGTCGCCGGCACGGCGCATCGGCACTCTTCGTAACCATGTCCATCTTTGTGCTACTGCGGCCGACGGTGCTGTTCGAGATGGGCTTTCAGCTTTCATGTGCCAGCGTCTTAGCCATTCTGTGCTTTTGCCCCTATGCGACCTACGCTTTGGGTGAACTGGGTGTGCCATCGGGCGTTGCCAGCATGCTTTCCGTCACGCTGTGCTCGCAACTGGCGACACTTCCCATTACCATTCCTGCATTCGGTACGTTCTCGCTCATTGCTCCGTTGGCAAATGCGGTCATCGGTCCGGTGGTGAGCGTACTGCTTGCTTTGTCCATCGTGCTGGTTCCCTTTTCGCTCGTGGGACCGTTGCGGACTTGGGCGCTCGTTGTGCCCATGATTGCCGCCCGTTGCGCGCTGTTTTTCGAGCAGCTGTTTGCCGCCGTGCCGGGTGCATCCGTGAGCGTGCCGCCCGATAGCATGTGGATTTACCTAGTGCCGTGTTTGCTGGCGGTTCTGCTTGTCCGGTGGCCGCGTCCCCGTGCACGTCCTATGGCGGTGGGGCTTGCATGCCTGGTGCTCTTGGTTGCGATTCCGTACGTCTACTGGGATCGATTCGCTCCGCCTTCGGTGACGGTGCTCGATGTGGGCCAGGCCGATGCGATTCTTATCCGCCAGGGCGGCGCAGTAGCACTCGTCGACTGCGGGCTCGACGAGCGCGTGGTGGCGGCGTTGGTCCGCAATAACGTGCACCATATCGATGCCGTCTTTGTGACGCATTGGGATGAGGACCACTGGGGTGGTCTGCCTGCCGTGCTCGAACAGTTTTCGGTCGGAACGATTGCCGTGGCGGCTGATGCGCTGGAGGATGCTCCTGCCGAGGTGTTGAACCGACCTGGCGTGGAGTATCGGCAGGTGCGCCGTGGGGATACAGTCGACATCGGCTCATTTTGCGCCCGCGTGATGTGGCCATTCGAGTCCGTGGATGGCGAGGGAAATGAGGACTCGCTTGTCCTGCTGCTCTCATATATTCAGGAAGGCAAGGGCCTGCGTATGCTCCTCACCGGTGATGCCGAGATCGACCAAGAACGGGAATTCGTGCAGGAGGTGGGGGATATCGACGTACTTAAACTTGGGCATCACGGCTCTAAGGTTTCAGTCGATGATGAGTTGCTGGACGTCCTGAAGCCCGAGCTTTCCCTCGCGAGTGCGGGCGAAGGGAATCGATACGGCCATCCGTCCGATGCCTGCATCGATGCCGTTAAGGAAGCGGGCGGCGTGTTCGCGTGCACTATCGAACACGGCGACATTACCGTCACGCCGGCTGCGAATGGCTTTGCGATGCGATGCCAGCGACCGTGACGACGTCGTTGGCGTGTGGTGGGCCCCTGGGCTAGAATGGCACGGAGCGAATACGAAGGCCTGCGGGAGGGGAGCGCAATGTCCGAAACCGGTCTGCTGCCGGCATATCTGATCGTCGGTACCGACGGAGTCAAGCGCGATCACGCCGTCTCGCGTATGAAAGCGCGTCTGGAAAAGTCGGGCATGGTCGAGTTCAACCTCGACGAGCGCGATATGACCAAAGACCCCGATATCGAGTCGATTATCGGATCGCTCAACACCTTTCCCATGGGCAGTGAGTTTCGCCTGGTAATCCTTGATGGCTGCTCAAAGCTCGCCAAGTCGGTCTCGGAGCCGCTCGTCGAGTATCTGGCGAGTCCCAGTCCCACAACGGTCTGCCTCATCATCGCCGACTCGCTTGCCAAGAACACGCGCCTGTATAAGGCGATCGCCAAGATCGACAAGAAGGCTGTGATCGATTGCTCCGGCACCAAGCGCTGGGAGCTACCGCGCCGCGTGCAGCAGATGGCGACGCAGCACGGCAAGTCGATCACGACGGCGGCCGCCGAGGAACTCGTCTCGCGTTCGGGTGAAAACACTCGCATGCTCGATAACGACTTGGCTAAGCTTGCCCAGATGGTCGAGGTGCCCCAGATTGAGCTTGTCGACGTTGAGCGCTGGATTGTACGTACGGCCGAGGTTCAACCCTGGGACTTTCTCAATGCGGTCTCGGCCCGTGACATGCGACGCTCGCTCGAGCTCTTCAATCTACTGCCCGCCAAGAGCTACGTGTGGACGTACACATTGCTGTGCGGCCGCATCCGCGAGCTTATCGTTGCCAAGGCGCTCGATGCGCGCGGACAGGGTCGTGAGCTGGCCGCAACACTTAAGCTCCAGTCCTGGCAGGTCAAGAATCACCTGACCTGGGCACGTCGCTTTTCGATGGCAGAGCTCGTTGCCGCGCTCGAGGGCGCGGTCGATGTGGAGCTCGCACTGAAGGGTTCGGCCGATTCTCAGACCGCGCTTTTGCTCTGGATTACGAACATCTTGAGAAAATCGTGATGATACCTGCCTATTTGACAAATTCGTTCTATCCCTTTGAGGGGGAGCGTGCTATAGTAGGCGCTTGCATGACCTCACCGTGTCTCAGAGGTGTCATACATTTTTTGCAAGGAACTCGAAAGGAACTCCAGAAGTGGCAAACATCAAGTCTCAGAAGAAGCGTATCCGCACCAATGAGGCAGCTCGCATGCGTAACAAGGCTGTCAAGTCCGAGCTCAAGACGCTGACCAAGCACGTCCAGTCCGCCGTCGCCGAGGGCGACGCCGAGAAGGCCCAGGCTGCCCTCAAGACCGTCACCAAGCGTCTCGACATGGCTGCCGCCAAGCATGTTATCCACAAGAACCAGGCTTCCAACCGCAAGTCCGGTCTTGCCAAGCTCGTGAACAGCATCAACGCTTAAGTTGTAATTTTCACACCACACAGATTACGCGCATAAATGGAGCCTGTTTTATGGAACAGGCTCCATTTTTTGTACCGCTCGGGTAAGATAGTCCGCATGAATACTTCAATTGACATTTCCCACATCCGCAACTTCTCGATTGTTGCGCACATCGACCATGGCAAGTCCACGATCAGTGACCGCATCCTCGAGCTCACCCATACCGTCGACGAGCGCGACATGGAGTCGCAGCTGCTCGACACCATGGATATCGAGCGCGAGCGCGGCATCACGATCAAGTCCAATGCCGTTCGCGTGTCCTATGACGCCGACGATGGCGAGACGTATCAGTTCAACCTCATCGATACGCCGGGCCACGTGGACTTTACCTATGAGGTCTCGCGTTCGCTGGCCGCCTGCGAGGGCGCGGTGCTCGTCGTCGATGCCACTCAGGGCGTCGAGGCGCAGACCGTCTCCAACGCGACGCTCGCCATGAACGCCAATCTGGACATTGTGCCGGCCATCAACAAGATCGACCTGCCCTCGGCCCATCCCGATGAGGTTAAGACCGAGATCGAGGATGACCTGGCGATCCCTGCCGATGACGCCGTGTGTGTCTCGGGCAAGACCGGCGAGGGCATTCACGATCTGCTGGAGTCCATTGTCTTTTTGATCTCTCCGCCTAAGGGCGATGCAAATGCTCCGCTCAAAGCGCTCATTCTGGATTCGTACTTTGACGAGTATCGCGGCGTGGTGGCCACGGTGCGCGTCTTTGACGGCTCCATCAAAAAGGGCGATACCCTGCGCATGATGCAGGCAAAGGGCGACTTTTTGGTCGATGGCGTGGGCGTCAAGCGTCCCGCCGAGACCCCGGTCGACGCGCTCACGGTCGGCGAGGTCGGATACGTGGTCACGGGCCTGAAGGATCCCGAGGCCGTTCGCGTGGGCGATACCCTCACGTGGGCGTCGAATCCCTGCCCCGAGCCGCTTCCCGGTTACCGCGAGGCCAAGCCCATGGTCTATACGGGCCTGTTCCCGATCGATAACAAGGACTACGAGAACCTGCGTGACGCGCTCGATAAGCTGCACGTCAACGACCCGTCGTTGGTATGGGAGCCCGAGACCTCGGTGGCGCTCGGCTTTGGCTTCCGCGTGGGCTTCTTGGGCCTGCTGCACATGGAGGTCGTTAAGGAGCGCCTCGAGCGTGAGTTCAACTTGGACCTCATTGCCACGAGCCCTTCGGTCGACTATCACGTGTACAAGACCGACGGCGAGATGATCGATGTCCGCAGCCCGCAGGACCTTCCCGAGGCCACGCGCATCGAGCGTATCGAGGAACCCTACCTCAAGGCAAAGATCATCTGCCCGCCTGAGTACACGGGCGCCGTCATGCAGCTCGCCATCGAGCACCGCGGCGTTACGACCGACATGATCCACCTGACGAGTAAATCGGTCGAGATGCGCTTTGATATGCCGCTTGCCGAGCTCATCTTGGACTTCTTTGACCAGCTCAAGAGCCGCACTAAGGGCTATGCCTCGCTCGACTACGAGTTCAACGAGTATCGTCCTTCCGAGCTTGTGAAGCTCGATATCTTGCTTTCGGGCGATGAGGTGGACGCGCTGTCGTTTATCGTGCACAAGGACAAGGCCTATGGCCTGGCCCGCGGTCTGTGCGACAAGCTCAAGGAGATCATCCCGCGTCAGCTGTTTGAGGTGCCCATCCAGGGTGCTATCGGCAACAAGATCATTGCCCGCTCCACCGTCAAGGCGCGTCGCAAGGACGTGCTTGCCAAGTGCTACGGCGGCGATATTTCGCGTAAGCGCAAACTGCTCGAGAAGCAGAAAGAGGGCAAGAAGCGCATGAAAGCCATCGGCTCGGTCGAGGTCCCGCAGGAGGCCTTTATGGCGATTCTCAAGGTGGACGAGTAGGCCTATGGCGCTTTCCGAATACAGCGAGCGGTTGCTGGGCGCCTATGCCGAGCAACCGTTCCTTATGGCTCCCATGGCGGGCGTGACCGACCCTGCCTACCGCATCATGTGCCGCCGCCGCGGTGCCAACCTTGCCTACAGCGAGATGGTGAGCGTCGCAGGCCTTGCCTATGCCAGCAACAAAACGTGGCGCCTGGTGCTGCCGGCCGACGAGGAGCAGCAGATTTGTGTGCAGCTCTTTGGCTCCAAGCCCGATCAGTTTGCGAGTGCCGTCGCCGCCGTCGAGGAGCGCGTTGGCGATCGCCTGTCGCTCATCGATATCAATATGGCATTTCCCCCCCCCCCCGGCGCTGCCCACGGCCACGGGAATC
>CABPWH010000010.1 GCA_902461085.1 uncultured Collinsella sp.
TCGCGCCGGACGAATTAAACCAGTACAGGGAGCCGTTGCACTCGTGAAGGCCGGTGGCCATGGCACCGCCCGCGTCGGGCTCGAGCCAGTACCACGTGCCGCCCTGAAACAACCATCCGGCATACGCCTTACCGTTGGAGGCTGCATAATACCAGGTGCTGTCAATTAGTTGCCAATGATAAAGGGAGACGTCAACATATGCGTAGTTCATATCAACGTTGCCGCTGATTCCAGGGACTTTTCCATTGCTCTTATACTGCCAAAAACTGTAATTACCGGTATAGTCACATTGCGAGTTATATTGAGCAATCCAATGATCCCAAGAACCACTCTTAAATACAGGGTCGGTCAATATATTGTTAAACCAATTTAGGTTCGCATAAATGCCTGGCTTATATCCAGCGGCAGAAATCTTATTACAGAATGTCTGAGCTCTAGATGCAATTCCAGATTGACGACCATCTGCAATAATTTTGTTATCCTCAAGATCGTAATACACCGGTAGCCTAGGATTGTGCCCGGATAGGCAGTCAATCACCATGGACGCCTCATCGGCTGCCTGCTGATTATCAAAAGCATATGAATAGATATAGACGCCGTAGGGAATTCCGAGTCGCTCGCACTCAGAAATATTTCGATTAAATTGATAGTCAACTCGACCGCCGAAGGACGGAGCGCCAAACCCAACGCGCAGAATAGCGAAATCGATGCCAGAAGCTTTAACTGCATCCCAGTCAATTCGTCCTTGATGCTCGCTGACATCGATGCCCTGCGCTGCAGCCCCATCAGGAAGAATGTCCATTGACAATAAGGCTATTCCACCTTCTTCGGAAAAAGCATCCTCATCGACCAATTGTCCATCCTCATAACGCCAAGAATTCTCGACTGGGAACTGTGCAGCTTCCGCATTTGACGGGAATAGAAGCATTGAATTGGGCGTTAGCATCAGCAACGTTAGTGCCAGTAGGAACATTTTAATATGTTTCACCATGTCAACTCTACTTTCGAGTAAATCATTGTTAGCCTACAGTATATATCAAGTATGTTCCCATGGGTTACCAAATGGTCTTGGTCAAAATAACGTGAAAGCAATCCACGCGCTTCGTTGTCTATACACACTTACTCATAGACAACGCTTATGCTAGTACTATTATCGGGGCACCTGAAGTAACTAAGGAAAGCAAATATATGACAAAGCCAAAACAACGTGCATACGGCATCGATATTGCTCGACTGACCTCAATGTTTATGGTTGTGCTGCTACACAACCTTGGACGAGGGGGAGTCCTTGACTGGACGCTAGATTCCATTAGAGACTTAGCATATATGGCAATTGAGAATTATGCGATTGTCGCTGTAAACGTATTTGCATTAATGTCAGGTTATTTATCCGCCGGCAGACCGATTAAGGGACGTTCCATTTTCTCGATTTGGGCAACAGCATGTTTTTGGTCCACAGCATCCGCACTAACGGGATTCGCGCTTGGACAAATCAGTAAAATCGATTTGTTTGCTTCGCCATTTCCGGTTTCCACTGCAGAATATTGGTATCTAAATAGCTTTCTTCTTCTGCAGCTAATGGTGCCATTCCTTAATTGCGCAATCGAATCATTGACATCATTTCAGTTGGGCTTAACATCTTCAGCGTTACTAATTGCCTCAACTCTATTTGAATCAACAGGGTTAAATGAAGGCTATTCTACGATGTGGCTTGCCGTACTCTGGCTTGCCGGTGCATCGATTAAAAGAAATAAAGAAACTATAGACAAGGTCGTGAGTACAAAACGACTGTTCTTTGTATATTTATTGCTGCCACTTGTCGTTTTATATCACCAGTGGAACGACGTTCATGTGCTACAGATGAATCCCCTACGATGGCTCGCCTATTCCAACCCCTACGTTGCAACGAGTTCTATTTGTCTCTTCATCCTCGCAACAAGAATTAACGTCAGTTCAGAAAAACTGCAACAGCTACTAAAGCAAGCTTCACCGTTGGCCTTTGCAGTCTACACAATAGATAATAGCAATTGGTTTTACAGCATCTGGCTCAACGGAAGGCTCAGCTGGCTGCTAGACAGAACCACTTTAATTGGTGTGCCCCTTCTGATATTAATAAGCCTTGCCTTTTTCGTGGCCTTTTTAACTCTTGAGCTATTTCGAAAAAAGGCAGTGAGCCTGTTCAGCTCCGTAAAGCCTAATTGATCTAGCACCCATCGTCTAACATATTAGAAATATGTTAGACACAGCCATCAAAAAGACGCCAAAAAGATGCAAAGAAGTAGGGGCAACTTGGCCCCTACTTCTTTGCAGTTTAGCGAATCAAGATTACTTTCGATGGGCCCAAAGCAGTCAAACCGGAGATGCGATTTCCATAACCATCACTATGCCAGAACAAATTTTCGCTCGGCGAATTGCCCCAGAAAAAGCCAATGTGGCTATCGTCCGCATATGGGTTGTAAGGATTGAAGAACACAATGTCCCCCTTACGAGCCAAACCACTGCGTAACAACTCATCAATAGAGTTGAAATAAGTCACGTTCGCGCACGTATCGATAGCGTAGCCGTACCAACGATACGCGTTTACGCAGCCGCCCCTTCCGGGACCTCCACTCCAAGGGGAATGGCTCTGCTCGGCGGCAATGGGAGCTAAATTCCCGCCCGCCTTCATATATGCATGCGATACAAATCCACCACAATTCATGCCCGTATAACCGTCCCAACGCGGATCACCCTTTGGGTACATGCACGTTTCCTGGCTGAGATGCGTGTCGTAGCGTGTTCCACGGTAATAGCCGTCGTTTTCGTGGCTCATAAGCCAATTGACCAGGCTGGACCTATTGACCCCCAAAACAGAACCAGACGTATTCAACCATGCACCACTTACATTGAAGTAATAGTCAACGCCATCGATTTTCAGCCACCCGTTAGCAAACATGGCGCCCGAAGGCTGGAGCCAGTACCACGTACCGCCGTCATTAAGCCATCCAGTTTTCATCTTGAATGTGGAAGGGTCCATCCAATACCACGCACCGTTGACATATTGCCAACCAGACTTAAGGACACCATTGGAAGATGCGTAGTACCAAGTATTGCCACTTTCGTCAGAAGCGTCTTTCGACATAATCCAACCAGACGCCACGTTAACAACACCATTCGCATCCGCATAGAAAACCGCATCTCCAATATGAATCACACCTGGCAATGAAGACGAGTCGGTACGATCAGCGACTACAGGAGATCCATCAGATGAAGTAGGCAACGGCTCGCTCAGTGCTCCAGACGAATTCGCCCATGCTATACCATCGTTCAAGTTGATCCAGCACGAAGATGCCATTGCACCGGAATCATAAGAAAAATAGCGCTTGCTTCCTACCGCAAATTCACCAGTACGCATTGCGCCGGATACATCATCAAGGTAATACCAGGCGCTTCCGGACTTTATCCATCGCCCTCGTTGAATAGCTCCGTTTGATGCGGCGTAATACCAAGTACCATCAGCAAGTGCCCAGCCTGTTGCCATGGCACCTGAACTCGTAAGGAAATAGGCGGACGAGCCCACTTGCACAAAGCCCGTGAGCATAATATGGCTTCCTGGATCCAGGTAATACCAAGAATTCCCTAGAAGTAACCAGCCTCCATGCAGCAAGCCGTTAGAGTCAGCGTAATACCAGTTGTTGTCAATAAGTGCCCACTGGGTGGATAGCATAGCCCCTGAACTGTTAAAGATATAAGAGGTGCCATTACATTCTTTCAGCCCGGTGGCCATAGAACCGTCTGCAGGATCAAGCCAGTACCAACGACCCCCATCCGAGAGCCAACCCTTTACCAGGGCGCCAGAGCCGGAGAAATAGTGCCAAACGGAAGCATCAAGATGCCATCCGATAAGCATCGCACCAGAAGAAGAGAATCCATACGTGGCTCCCCCGATCTGCAGCATCGAGTCGTGGACCATCTTGCCTTCATCATCCAGCCAATACCAGTTGCTGTCGTCTGAAAGCCAACCTTTTACCATGGCGCCAGAACCGGAAAAATAGCGCCAAGCAGAAGTGGAGCCCGTAGAATCTAGGTACCAGCCGACACGCATTGCACCCGAAGAGGAGAATCCATAAGTCGCACCCCCGACTTGAACCAATCCATCCTGAGCCATTCGGCCTTCGTCGTCGAACCAGTACCAGCTACCGTTTATATGCCTCCAAGAAGAAACAGCGATTGTTCCGTCGGACAAGCCCCAACGCCAAAAACCAGCCCCTTCTTCGGGTGATATCCACCCCTGATGCCAAATAATTTGATTCGAAACCTCAGAAGGGATCTCATTATCCATCTGAGAGTTCTGCTCGACAGCGAAGGTCGATTCGCGCTGAACATCAACGCCTGACTCGACAGAAGCAATAGCAACGTTAGATGCGGGACCTTCGTCAGTGTTATTCAAATCAAGGGCGTATAACATCGAGGGCGAACCCAAAAGGAGCCCCAAAGAAACAAGGCCCGAAAAGACCAGCACCCCGAATGACCATTTCTTCATAGCAGCACAGTATCCAATCACGCAGTGGCCCCGTCACCTCAGGGCAACGGGGCCTCAATCAAAACTAGCTCAGTAATGTACTAGCCAATTTGCTGGCAGTTTTTGCACTCTCGTGAAGCGCCACGCCTCTGGGCCTCCTGGATAGAGATCTGCGAATAGCCCTTTGCGTCCTTGCCAACGGTACGGCACTTATGCGTATGGTAAACATGGCTACCGCTCTTGTACCAAACTAAACCGTAGCCCGGAATCCACTTGCCGTCCTCGCCGACATAGTAGGAGCCAACCCAGGCATTCGTAGCCATGGCACCGGAAGACTGGAGGTAGTAGTCGCCGACCCAGGCGTCGTGGGCCATAGCGCCGGAACCGCTAAAGTAGTACCAGGCGCCGCCGACCTGACGCCAGCCGGTGGCCATCGCGCCGGAATCGTCGAACCAGTACCAAACTCCACCAACGTTAGCCCAAGAGTTAGAGGCCATAGCGCCCGAACCTCCGAGCCAATACCACGTGCCGCCATTGCTTAGCCAGCCGGTTGCCATGGCGCCCGAACCGCTCGCATAGTACCAAGAGCCGCCTGCCAAGAACCACCCAGTGGCCATTGTACCGGAGTCGCCGAACCAGTACCAGGAGCCGCCGAGGCTGCGCCAGCTGTTAGCGACCATGGCGCCCGAGCCGTCGAGGTAAAACCACGTACCGCCGATGTTGAGCCAGCCAGTGACCATCGCACCGGAGGCATTAGTGTAGTACCAGGTACCCGAATCGTTGATCCAGCCAGTCAGCATGACCCCAGATTCATTGAAATAGTACCAAGCCCCGCCGAGATTATGCCAACCGGTCAATAGCTCACCGTCGGAGGTCGCATAGGACCACTTTCCGTAGATGGAGTCGTAGAACCAGCCACTATGCTGCATGCGGCCATCGGCGTTGGCACCAGGGGTGTTCAGGAAGTAATTCTTGCCGTCAATTTGAACTCGGCCGTATGCCATATCATGGCTTTCGGGGTAGAAGTAGTACTTGTCCCCACCGATAGACTGCCAGCCCGAAACTGCGGTCCCGTCAGCGCCAAAATAGTACCAGACGGCTTCGTAATCGTTATGCCACTGGTTCGTGACCATGGCGCCAGTTTTCGGATCGAAATAGCGAAGTTTGCCGTCCTCGCACCAGACGAGTCCGGTCTTCATGAAACCATCTTTGTTGAAATAGTATGTACCTGCGGGACGTGATGTAACTACAGAAGAATCGGTCCTCGAGGCGCTCTGATCAATTGAGTTTAAACCTACTAGAAAATCCCTGTGAGTAGTCCCCCCAGCATTGCACTCAACGCTATACCGCGTAAGAGGGTCAGACGTCTGTTCATTTTGAGTGCCGTTCCAACCGTCATAGCCCCAGTAAGAAATCGGACGACCGTCGGAACACCATTCCGTAATCGGTCCACCGCCTCCGCCACCGCCAGCAATATCAGCAAATGAGGGCGCCGGGGCAACCGTCATGCAGGCAGCAGCAAATGCAACAACTCCCAGCACTGTTAGTCCGTGCCGTCTTTCTCGAAGGTTTTTCATACGACATCCTTTCTCCGAGATTAAAGGCTCTCTAAAGTTATTTTTAAACTATCAATTCAGTTTTTCAACGGGAATTCGATAAAAGGTGTCTTTGTAGCTGCAATTGAAATATGAGTCACCACACCTCAACCGTTACGTCAAATAGCTTCTGAGTCAAACCGAGCACATAAGCGAACCAATTTAATACAACCACCTGTAAAAATTCTGAGGCACGTTTTCGATATGACAAGAGCCGCTTGAACGAGGAGTACTTGAACCCCACCGCTCTTGCAGCTCTTGAGGGCACTTTGCCGGATCTTGAAATTACTTCGCTCTAAAGCAAGAAGTACTCACTGTCGGAGGATAGGTTCGGCCCGAGCCACGGATCGCCATCCAAGAAGAACTCAGGCCAGCGCCGCATGAACAGTGCTTGCTAGCGCTTCCAGCGGCGCAGTTTTTCCTCGTTGCCCTCTCCCCTGCCGCGCGAGGTGAACTCGTGGTGGTACAGCTCTGCATAGGGCGTAAAGATGGTGCGGTAGCCGGCCACCCACACCCGAGGGCAAAAGTCTGCGTCGTTAAAGCCGGCGGCGAGTTCCTCGTTGTAGCCTCCGACCTGCTCAAATACGTCGCGTAGGACCATCTGGTAGGCGCCCGTCACGGCACTGAAGTTGCCCGGGCGCACAGCACGGGCAAGATAGCCCCCACGCTTTGCAAAAGACATCTTTGTGGCCGCAAATTAAAAAACGCAATATCATGCCCACATCGATACGTCATATGCGGCCAGCGCATTCTATTGATGTGGAAACCGGTTCGATTCCTTGATTTAAACCGAAGCCTCTACAGCAATTAATAGCGCCTCCAACAACACCAGCACCAGAGGCATGCCGACCGAGTCATCATCGACGGTCTCAGAAACTTAGCAACGGTTACCATGTCAGCCTTCGGCTCGATCGGCTTCTTAACAGCAGCCTCGGTGATAGTCGTCTTAGTTGCAACAACCGTGGGCGTTACCATGCCTCTAACAGGTTTTGCGTGCTCACGACGCGCTTTCCTAGATGATTATCGACCAATCCGCTACAACCAGTGAACGCTGGTTCGGAATCCCAATCTTTCCACCACCAGCGTAGCGGGATCGTCGTCAAATCACGTATGCGGAAGAAAATATCAAAAGTCTTGGTTCTACGACAAAGCTTTATTTAACAAATCGAAAGGGCCGATAAAACGTATGATGAAACCAATCAAGAGCTTCCTGAGACCTTCCAACATTAAGCAAATCGTGAACACAGCTGTTGGAACCAGAAGCACCTGCAACATTCCCAGTCCAACGCCGACACGCGTAAAGGGAAACTGCGAGCTCCAGAGCCAACTTTGGATAGGCCCATAGTCAGAAATAAGATAAGTAGCAAAACAAAGTTTCGCAACAGTGTTAACGAAACGGGAGGAAAAATGCGGCATTTTTAAATCGATCAACAAGACGGAGATGGCTATAACTAGTGAAAAAATAGACGCCGGCGAACCAAAAAAGCCGTTATACAAATTCGCAAAGGTCGAGCCCAGCAAACCATCAAAATGGAATTGACCATAAAACGAGATTGCAACTCCAACAAAAGAAGCAATGCAGCAAGCAACCAAGTGCCTTATATTCACTGTTGACAAATCTACATACCAGCGAATATAGCAAACAAGAACGCAAATTATAATAAAATCCACTAGTAGCCCGTCGATGGGAATCCAAAAGAGCGGCACATAACGCAGGAATCCAAAGGCGAAGACCAGAAAGATTGATAGATAAAGATGTAGTTTCTGGTCCAACGCATGCAAAGCCGGAATTAAAAAGGGCAGTAAAAATACAAGCCAAGCATAGACGGTTACAAACCACCAACTAGAACCAGTAAGAATTGGTGCAAAAATATCTATCAAATTGGTTGGACTTACTTGAATATCGCCGCGAAGCATGAAGAAAAAACCCAGCGCAATACTATAAAAGAGAACCGTGCCTTCGATTGAAGCTATCTGTTTGACAGCTTGTTTAATGGAGTATCCAGCTTTCCCCGCAACAAACCAGATTGTTATTGCAACAAAACAGCCGACCGCAGTTCTTCCAATTGGATAGAAAAAGATATTGTAGAAAAACCTAGTAAACGAACCAGGAAATACGGAAACAGAATCAGCGTTGTGAACAACAAAATGATGAGCCATTACCGTCCACATAAGGACAATGCAAAGTAATTCGATACGGGAATCTCGTATTTTTGCCATAATGCCCCCAAGTAAAATCAAAACCTAATTAAGCCTCGACCTAGAACCGTTCGAGAATCTCCTCGGCATTCTCTCGCAGATAGATATCTAGGTCCGGCACGGCAAACTGCACGTAGCCCCTCTGTGGTGCCTGAATAACCTCCCTTTGTAGCAATTTTGCCCTAATAGAGCTGATCTCATTGGTCTTTTTACCCATGCGCCTAGCAATCTCGGCTGATTTGGACTGTTGTTTGTCCTCGCACATCGCCAATAGGTATTTGATATCGTTAGGCCCCAGTCCAGAAATCGCGGGCTCATGAACAACATCGTGAAAACGAGCCTCTGCCAGCGCAATGCCTTCGGCAACATCGCGTTCACTCACGATGGTACTTTTGGCACGATGCAAATTGGCGCGCTGCCAAATGGAGTAACCGACCAGTTGCACCAGATAGGCATAGCCCTTAGTGGCCTTAGCGGCTCTCGACAGAAGATTGTCCTCTATGGTCAAACCAGTCGCGACAAAGCTATCGCCCATAGAGAGCGCTACCTCCACCTGGTTGATAGGCGCCAGATCTTCGGGGAGGGCACGACGCAAGAACGTAAGCGCTTTGCCGTTAATAAGGTCCATAACACCGGCGGGTAAACCGGCAAAGGCAAGTGCGATATCTACTTTTTCCCCTATCAAAAGCTGAACCGTAGACGCAATGGCACGCATATCGTCAATCGGGGCGTCCTGAACTTCATCGATGGCAATAAAAAGACCCTTGGCTGACTTCGCTGCCGAGCTTAGCAACTTTCTAAGACTCGACTCTTTGGGTGCAACATCGACTTTCGCGGAAACAAAGCCGGCGTTTACGCCGACCGAAGCATTAGTCGCAAGGGAAGAATCAGCAACCTGATCCCTCAAGTCCAGCAATAGGTTAGGGCCAGCAGAAACAATAGCGGTCTTCCATCCAAGCTCTCGCGCACGATCTCTCAGATCGCAGAGCAAAACAGTTTTTCCGGAGCCCCTCGGTCCAGCAATGCGCATGAGCCTCGCAGGTGCACCAATTCCCGCATTCAAGCTCTCGGTAAACTCAAGGGCAATATCATCACGACCAATTATGCGCGGAGGCTCAGCGCCGGCAGTGGGACGAAACGGGTTATGGAATACAGCGGCGCTCACTTGTTTGCCTTTCTAGGGAATCGATTAACAGTCAATCATCGTTTCAATAATTGTCACAGACTATATCGAATAATATCGAGCTGTATAAGCTTGTATAAACTTATCGCGAAAGTATCGAGTTTTCGTAATTTATCTTAGCAAGTAGTCCAACGTTACTTTCTTCCAGCTCATAGCGAAAGAAAGTTAAGGACTTCCTAAAAACCATTGCCTTAATACGAGAAATACTCGCTCTCAGCGGATAAGTTCGGCCCCAACCACGGATCGCCATCCAAGAAGAACTCAGGCCAGTGCTGCATGAACAGTGCTTGCTCGCGCTTCCAGCGACTCATCTTTTCCTCGTTGGCCTCTTCCCTACCGCGCGAGGTGAACTCGTAGTGATACAGCTCGGCATAAGGCGTAAAGATGGTGCGGTAGCCGGCCTCCCACACGCGAAGGCAAAAGTCAGCGTCGTTAAAACCGACGGCGAATTCCTCGTTATAGCCTCCGATCTGCTCAAATACGTCGCGTCGCACCATCTGGCAGGCACCCGTCACGGCGCTAAAGTTGCCCGGGCGCACAGCGCGGGCAAGATAGCCCTCGCGCTTTGCTGAGAAGTCCTGGTTGGCATGGGCAAGTGCGCCACGCACGCCAACCAAAATGCCGGCATGCTGCACCAGATGATCGGCAAAGTAGAGTTTGGCGCCCACCACGCCCGCATCGGGACGCTGCAGATAGCTCATCATCTCTTCGATAAAGTCCGGGCTTATAACCTCGGTATCGTTGTTGAGCAGCAGCAGGTAGTCGCCCTTAGCGTGCTCCACACCAAAATTGATGATCTGAGAGTAATTGAACTCGCCCGGCCAGTACACAACGCGCGCGATGCCCTTGCCTTCTGATGCTGAAGCCACGCGTTCCGGCAGGGTTTCGTAATACGCAAACGTATCCGGGGCTTCGCTGTTGTTCTCCACCAAGACGATCTCATAGTTGGCATACGTGGCCTTCTGGGCAATCGACATCACACAGGCATCGAGCGTCTCAACGTGGTCCTTGGTGGGAATCACAATGCTCACCAGCGGCGCAGGCTCCGGCAGCGCATAGCGCATGCGATAGACAAACGGCGTCTCGGTCTCCTCGACCGTTCCGCAAATGCCCAGCTCGTTAAAGTGACGCTGCAGCGCAAGGCACCCGGCTTCAATAGCATACGGCTTGCTATCGGCAGAGCCATCGGCGGTCGACCCCGGATGAACGCGCCAGTGATACAGCACGTGCGCAACATGCTCAAACCGTGCGCCCGCCGAAAGACAGCGAAGCGTCAGGTCGTAGTCCTGGGCACCCGCAACGTCTTCTGGGGACGTGCCAATACGATCGATTAGCGCCTTCTCCACCATCAGGAAATGCGTCACGCAGTTATGGCTATAGAGCAGGTCGACGTTGAGCTGCGTCTTAAAGACAGGCTGACCCCACTCCCCCGTTTTCTGGAACATGTCCTCGTCGCAGAACAGGACCTGGGGACGCTCGCCCTCGGCCGCCTTATTCAGCGCGGAAACATACTGGAATAACGCGTCCGGTTCCAGAATGTCGTCATGGTCCAAGAACGCGATGTAGTCGCCCGTCGCTTGCTCAATACCCGCGTTGGTGTTGACCACGATGCCGCCGTTGCCGGGCAGCCCAATGCGACGAACGCGCTCGTCATTGGCGTCCACCGCAAGGTCGGCCACCGCGTCCCATTCGGGCGAGGCGTCCATAAGCAGCAATTCCCAGTTGTCATAGCTCTGGGCTAGCACCGAGTCCAGCAGCTCGCGCAGGTAGACCCGATCAGTCTTGTAGCACGGCACCACAATGCTCACGAGCGGCCTATAGGCAAAGGCCGCCGAAGCGACACGTTGGCACGCCAAATCGCCCGGCTTTGCGCGATGTTGCTCAAACCAACGTCGATAAGCTGCGTCGTCTGCACGCGCGTCCTTCATGCGGTTCCAACTGTCATCGAACATGCCGTTGTACAGGCGACCATCCATGGCGCAAAACCCGCTCTGGATCTGCTCTGTGGGATCGCTCACAATCGCGACAAAATCTCGTATATCCTGAGGCATCTCAACGCTCAGATACGTTTTATTGACGCGGCATCCGTTCTGCTGCGGCACATCGACCTGCGATTCAAACACATGCACGGTGGCATCAATCGCATTCATATGCGTATCGAAGATCTGGAGCTCAGGGGAGCACTGGGGGTCTCCCGCCCAGGCAACCTCATAGCGCCACACCGCGCCGGCGTCTGCCGGCAAATAGCGAATGGCATCGATCTCGTAGCGGCCGCAGTGTTCGCCACGCTGCGCATCGCGGATAAGCGCACACAGCGCAGGCTTTGCTTTGTAGTTAATCTTGGATTCCAGCTTGGCCACGCGGCTATCGAGGCGAATGGAGCCCAGCCTCTGGCCACCGGATGCAAAAACGACATTCATCGACGAGCCATCCAAAAACGGAAGCACCAAGACAGCGAGCTCGCGCTCGTAATCGGAAACGGAAGGGCAAAGCGCCAGCACACGGCCATGATCGACCGGGAGCACTAGCGACGGCACACAAGAACCGCTCGTCGTCGCATGGGCAAACGCTTGAGAACCCTCCTGCTCAATAAGCGCGGCGACATCCTGACCGGCAAAACGAAGCAGCACAAATAGACGGCCCTGACTGCGGCAAAGCGCCAAACGCTTGATACTCATCTACACCTCTCGCTTTCCCAGGGCGTTCGCTGCCATGCGTTTGCAGGCACCCAGGCGCCCAAACCTCAAGACGTCGTAATCGAACATGAGCTTTTTGCACTCGCGGGCATTGGGGGCCTTGCTGGTAAGCGCCGCACGCACCATAACAGCAACAGAAGGAGCACATTGTGCGAGCGCAGCAACGCTGCCCACGGCAGAGCCGGCGAGCGCCGTGGCAACGGCAGCAAACACCTTGCCGCAGTCCGAACCCAGCAACCTGAGCGCATCGTACAGCACCAGATCGCAGAGGAAGTACGCCAGGTCATCGGCATGCTGAGCATCGAGACCGTCGCGCCGCCAGTCAGCCAGCACCGCGGAGTAAATCTTCACGTGCTCCAGCAGACGTGTCTCGTCGTCGTAGCGCATGGTGTCCATGAGCGAACCCTTGCGCGCCACGCGGTAGTCATACAGCTTGTTCGAGATAAGCGCGGTCTTGTGCGAACGACCGTACACGGCAAAATCGAAGACCTGGTCCTCGCCGTACTTAACGGTTTCGTCGAACACAATCCCGTTGCCCAGCAAAAACTCACGCTTGCAGGCGGTGCGCCATGCAAAGGGGCGAGATGCTTCCTTAAACAGCAAGTCAGAGTTATAGCCTTCAAACGACACATCGCGCGGGCTCAGCACATAGTTAAGCCACGGATACCCCGCCTCCAGCGGATACGGGTTCGCGCCAAAGGTCAAAACGTCGCAGCCTTCGCGCTCAAAGGCATCTACGATCACACGGCACGCATCGGGCGTAAATCGGTCGTCGGAATCCAAGAACGCGACGATAGGCGCCGTGGACGCGGCGATGCCTGCATTACGTGCACTCGACAGGCCGCCGTTCTCCTTATCAACCAGCCTAAAGCGCGCGTCCTTTTCGCAATAGGCAGCCGCAATATCGCGCGAACCGTCCGGCGAGCCATCGTTAACCAGCACGCCTTCCCAATCGGGCATGTCCTGCGCAAGCAGGGAGTCCAAGCACCAGGCCAGACACTCCTCCACTTTATAGATGGGAACGACAACGGAAATCTTGGGGGTAGCCATAGTCACTCGCTCCTACTGTGCGGCCGGAACGTCATCGGGGTGCGGGTTGTCGCCGTAGGTGCGCTGATACGTCAGCACGCGCTTGACCAGCGGCAGGCCGCCAATCTTAAAGTAATGCTTAAACGTATTGAGCTTGCCCGGCTTCTTAAAGTCAAAGCGCGAATCGATATAGGCGCGGGGCGACTTGACCATCAGGCGCAAATCGGTCTCGCCGCGTGGATCAAACAGCGACAGGTCAAAGCGACCGGCATCCCAGTCGGCCTTGAGCTCGGGTGAAGCCTTCTCCCAAAACTGCCCACGCAGCTCATCGACCAAACGCTCGTCATTCCAACGATACGTATCGACCTTCATGCGCATTAAAATCCCCTGGAGCTGAGCCTTGAGCTCGGGGCGCTCATCCAAAAAGCGCTGCATCTCGGCATATTCGTCGCATACGCAAAACACCTTGTTGGGCGAATTAACGGAGCTCTTCTCGTTATCCTGGCGATAGCACAAAATGGGGTCCGCAATAAACGCGGCGCGCTCGGCGCACGCCCAAACCTTAAAGTTAAAGCCTGCATCCTGATACGAGGCACCCGGCGTGGGGAGGAACCGAATCTGATTGGCGTTAAGGAACTCACGGCGATAGATAGCCGACCAAATGGAAGGCTTGCGGTAGAAGATACCCGGGCGATCGACGGGGCGATACGCGGCGCCCGTCATATGCTCGTCGATAATCCCAAACAGCTCACGGCGCTCGCTGGGCGTGGACCAATACAGGTAAAAGTCGCCCTTCACCACATCGGCATGCTCAGCATCGGCCTTGGCGACCAGCTTTTGGAGCGAATCCTCAAACATAAAGTCGTCGGACTCAAGGATGCCCACGTACTCGCCGCGCGCCATCTCCAGGCCGCGGTTCATCGAGTCACCGTAGCCGCTGTTGGCCTTGTCGATCATCTTCACACGGGGGTCGCGCTCCATGTACTCGCGGATGATATCCGGCGAGCTATCGGTGGAACCGTCATTGATGCAGATGATCTCGATGTCCTTGAGCGTCTGAGCCACGGCGGAATCGAGGCACTCGCGCAGGTAGCGTTCGACATTGCAAATAGGGACAAGCAGCGAAACTTTAGGGGTATCAGAGTTCTGCAAGAGAACCTCCTGTTGAGTAGCGTGTAACAGGGTTATTTTAGCAGCCGAGTTGCGGCGGGCGGCAGCGCTTGGAATTAGATAAAGCGCTCCAGGCAGGCTTTGAGACCGCGAGTCGAAAGATAGAACAGCGTGGCGTCTGCCATCGAAACGCCCGAGGTCGCCGCAACGAGCTTCTGGGCAACACGGCGAACGGCGCCCTTAGCAGGCATATCCGCCCACTCCGTTCCCAAAAACGTCGTAAGGTCCATGTTGACGCGAGCCGCCACGCGATGGAAGTCATCGGCATCCAAGCGCGCCAGGTCGAACACAATTAGGTCTAAAAACCAAGTTATCAGCTCGCCGGGGCACAGGTCCAAAAGACCGTAAGCCGCCCAGTCCTCCAAGACCTCCTCGAGCATCCTCATGTGGGCGTCAAGCTTTTTGGCGCGAGCCCCGGCACTGTTGAACTCGTGCGTTGCCGATTCGCTCTCCATCACGTAGTGGTAGAACTTGTCCGGCATGACGACGGTCTTACGGGCAAGCGCATAAGCCGCAAATTGGAAGACGACGTCCTCGCCCAAAGCCAAACCGGGGGCGAAGCGAATGCCTTCACGATTGAGCAGCTCGCGCGAAAAAGCCGCACGGCAGGCATAGGGCTGCGCATTCGAATGGAACAGCAGTTGGGGATCGCGGGCGCCGAAGGTGCCAGCTTTGGGGCTCATGAGTTGCTGGACACGTTTGGGAGCAGCATCGGCAGGTTCACAGACGCCGCCAAAAACGGCGGCCTCGGCATCTGCAGACTCAATGGCATGCAGCACGCGCTCGACCGTCTGGGCATCGATGCAATCGTCGGCGTCCACAAAAAAGACGGTCTCGCCCTCGGCGGCATCGATACCGGCATTTCGAGCATACGAGACGCCCGCGTTTTCCTGGTCAATCACCAGTACGCGATCGTCGGCCTGCGCAATCTGGCGCAACACGTTCAACGAATCATCAGTCGAACCGTCGTTGACGCAGACAACCTGAATCGAGCGCTCGGACTGGGCCAACAGCGAATCGACGCATCGCTGAATGGAGTGCGCAGAGTTGTAAACGGGGACGACAATGGTAGCTTTAGGACACGAGGCCTCTCCCATGCCGACCTACCCCCTCAGCGATTCGATGAGGAAGGCGGCGACCACGCCTGGCCCTCCAACCGAGGCGTAATACTTAGCACGGCCCAAGGCACCATCCGTCGCAAAACTCGGATGCTCGTCAACCCAGCCCTCAGGATCTTTGAGGATGGCAGCGAGATTCGCGCGCTTCCACGGCTTGAGGTCGTCAAGCGAAAAGTCCCCGGCGTCCAAGGCCGCTTGGAACTCCTTGGCCATCTGAACCAGGAACTCCTTATAGAACTTAGGCGCCAGGCGCACGTAGTTCCACATGTACGAATCGTACTTAATGAGCTGATTGAACTTGAGCATGCGCGCGACATCATCACTTGCGTGGTCACGGGCATAATCCTCTCGAATCCAACGCTCAATCTCAGCATACTCGGTATTGACGCAAAAAACCTTAGCCGAAGAATTGACCGAGGAATTCTCGTTGTCCTGGCGATACGACAGCACGGCATCATGTAGGTAAACAGCCTTATCGGCGCACGCGATCACCTTAAAGGCGAATGACGTGTCCTGAAAGGATGCCCCCGGAGTCGGCAGGAACTTAATGCCGTTGCGCTCAAGAAAATCGCGACGGTACACGGCCGACCAAATCGACGGCTTTTGCTTAAAGAACTGCGTCGTGTCGCTCGGGTGCACCGGCTTGTCGCAGTCCTTGGCCTTAAACATCTCGTGCAGCGAACGGCGCTCCTCGGGCTTAGACCAGTAGAAATCAAAGTTCGCCTTCGCAAAGTCGGCATTATTGCTATCGGCGGCCGAGACAAGCTTTTCGAGTGCGTCGGGCGCCATAAAGTCGTCGGACTCCAAGATGCCAACGTACTTGCCACGCGCCATCTCCAGACCGTGGTTCATCGAGTCGCCGTAGCCGCTGTTGGCCTTGTCGATCATCTTGACGCGCCCATCGCGCTCCATATACTCGCGGATAATCGCCGGCGAGTTGTCGGTCGACCCGTCGTTAATGCAGATGATCTCTATATCCTTAAGCGTCTGCGCCAGGGCGGAATCGAGGCATTCGCGCAGGTAGCGCTGAACATTGTAAATGGGAATAAGCAGCGACAGAACAGGGCTGCCAGAGGCGTTAGTAGACAAATGTGCTCCTTAGGAAATACCTGTCGTTTCATGGTATCAAAGGGTCAGCGCACTAGCGGGCGTTTATATAATCTATGGAGCTCGCAGAGGCAAACCGATAAGAAAGGACGTCATGCAGCCCAAAGCCGCACGCAACATACCCATCGAAGTGCTGCGCTTGGTCGCGGTCGCCGGCATCGCGGTGTTCCACACCTTTCAGTGGACTTTCCAGGCAACCTGTGTCGACGCCGTGGAATATGCCCCACTTGCGATGTTCCCCTATTCCGGCGTGCTCGGTTTTATTAACTTGCTGGGCTGCTGGGCCAACGAGGTCTTCTTTATGGTCTCGGGCTATTTTCTCATCGCTTCGGCCGCGCGTGCTTGGGACGGTAGAGCAACGTGGACATCGCAAATACAGCGGACGACGCAGCGCCTTGGCAAGGTCATCTTGCCCACCGCGTTTTATTGCCTCATGGCGCTCGCGTGGTCCACGGTCGTCTCCCCCATTCCTGATGTAGCCCTCAACACGCACTACTGGTATACCCTGGGACTCGAGTTCATTTGGGTCTATGCCGCCACGGTCTTCATGGCGCCATGGTTTGGACTGGCAAGGAGTCGACTCCCCCAGAAGAGCTACACGGCGACGGTCATCGCCGTTGGAATCCTCGTATTCGTTGTTAACGGGTATTTGGCTGCCATGAGTGCGACAAGCGCCGGCGAGTTTTCTTGGCTCCAGAAGCTCATGAGTGCTAACACGTACGTAGTCGCATTTTTGATCGGCGGGCTGCTCCGCGACGTTACCGATACCATGGATTCGGACAGGGTGGGCGCCTTGGGCATGCGCTCGCTCGTAACGGTTTTGGTGCTCACCATCATCCTGGAAGGCGAACTCTCCTTCACCGGCAACCTCACGGCAATGGCAACCCTCTCCTACAAATCGACCTCGCTGATCTCGTTTGCCCTCGCTGCCGCCTCCCTGCTCTTTGCGGCTACCCGACGCAGTGCCTCAGGCAATTCGCGGACTGCAGGTGCCATCGTCACCTTATCGACCGCCACGCTCGGTTTCTATGTGATGCAGTCGCTCACCAGTAGCCTGTGGCGCCCCGTCTTCAATACGTTGCTCGCAAACATACTGGTCAGCCAAAACAGCCCGGCAGTTATATGTATCGTCACGGGTACCGTCATTAGAGTCGTCTTTGCCTTAGCACTCCTCATCATCGATGCAGCTAGAAGCCTTATCGTTCGCCAGCTCAAGCGGCAATAGACACGCTGCCGTCAGACGCTAAAGCCGCTACAGCCGTGGCAGGTTCCTGCGTTTTATTCAAAGCTTGCCGTCAAGGTGCGCCGAGCCTTTACAATAGGACAGTCCCAAGGACGTATTCGATAGCTTCCGCGCAGCGCTCGCCCGCCGCGCGTGAAAGGATATATTGCCCCATGCCTTCAACCCTTCCCGCTCCCATCGACAAGCTCGCCATCGTCGTCGTAACGTACAAGCGCCGAGAACTCCTGGCCAACTTGTTCGACTCCATGACCGAGCTCACGGCAGCGCCCTGGCGCATCGTGATTGTCGATAACGAAAATTCGCGCGAGACCGAGGCCATGTGCTCCGCATTCAACGAGCGCCTGGCCAACCTGTGGGGCATCGACACCGAGCAACCCGACGCGCAGGGCGGCACCGCCCGTGTCATCTACGCCCCGCAGCTCGAAAACGGCGGCGGTGCGGGCGGCTTCTCCGCCGGCACTAAATGCGCCTACGACCTGGGCGCCCAATGGTTCTGGGTGATGGACGACGACGTGCTCGTCATCCCCGAAGGCATCGAGCGTCTTGCCAAGTGGACTGACCGCTACGATGTCATCCAGGGTTCGCGCCTGGACTTTGACGGCGGAGCCTTCTTTTGGCAGTACCAGCTCATCCTTTCACTCGGCATCCCTAACCCCATCGCCAAGTGGGACTTGGGCCCCGAGGGCTACCGTGCCATGAACCAACTGTGCTTTGAGGGCGGCATGTTCTCGCGCCGCGTGGTCGACAAGATTGGCCTGCCCGACGCGCGTTTCTTTATCTACGGCGACGATGCCTGCTACGGCTACGTAGCCAGCCAGCACTTCCCCGCCGCCGTTGTTGCCGACGTGGTGCTCAAGCGCGCCCGCGCCGTCTCTAACTGGGACATCGCCGGCAAGCGCCAGCTCAACTCTACGAGCGACACCAACCGCTACTACATCATGCGCAACCGCGGTTATCTGGCCCGCTACATGCAAATTTACGGCGACTATCATCCCGTGCTGTTCCGTCTGGGCAACGCCGCGACCTTCTGCAAGGAGTTCATTCGCCTGGCCGCCGTTGACAAGTGCTTTAAGACCGGTATTCCGGCGCTGCGCCGTGGCATGAAAGACGCCCGCAAGATCGTCAAGGACCCCGACTGGAAGCCCATGCCGCCCATGAAGGACACCGAGTAGTAAAGGGCTTTCGCCATCCCCTATAACCGCTGGCACACCACGGACACACGCTGCCCATCAAAACCGAAACCCCAGCGCATGCGACCCACGCCGGGGCGCGGTACACGGATTTCGTCGATGCCGTCGCGCTCTATGTCGAGTAGCGACTGCACGGCCAGCAATTCCAGGCCCAGCGCATCCACATCGGGATCATACATCAAGTTAATCGTTATCAGCGGGCGCTCGTCCAGCATGCCAATCGTATCTGCTACGTCGAACACAGCACCCGTAGGGAAAACCTGGATGTCCCAGCGACCCGCACCACACTTTCGCCTCGAGGCAGGATTGGCATAGCCTGGCAAGCCAAAGCAGAGCCCCTGCAAGAGCAGATGATATGGTAGCGGCTTATCTGGGTCGGTCTCACCGATTCTCGCATCCCCCAGGATGCGGCTTAGCGCCCGCCTTACGGTATCCTCGTTCCCACGGCACAGCCCGTCGCGAAACGCATCGACGTCTCGAATGTTTTCGGCAGCGCACTCAAACCACTCAACAATCACTAGACGCAAGGCCTGGCGAAGCTCTTTATTGGGCAATCGCAAAGCACGGAGACGATCGCCATGCTCTGGCTCCTCAGTCATATCCGTCGTGAGAAAACCAGACAGATACAGCGCTGTCCACATGCTATCGTCAGGCGAGACATCTGGCTCTGCAGTGCCCAAACAAAGCGGGACCTCAGCACACCCATGGGCCTCGAGCAAATCAAACAAGACCGAAAGGCGGTCGAGATTCCACCCGGCAACTACCCTACTCAGGCAATCCGCATACCCATACAAATCGGCGCGTACAGGCGCCGTGCAGCCTCGGTCCAGAAAACCGATCGCACGCGCCGGACTCGAGCAATAGACCCTACCAAACCGATATCCCTCGAGCCATTCACGCGCATCATCCAGGTATTCCTCGCGCCCAGCATGATTCAACAGAGCCTGAACCTCGGCATCCGAAAAGCCGAACCAACGGTCACACCAGGTCGAAAGCGGCGTCGTCAGACAATACGAGCAGCCATGCAAAGAAAGCGCCGCTTCAGCAGGACGGGGACACTCCCCCATCAGACACGTCAGCCGCAACGAATCGCCCGCAGTGGCAATGGCCTCGAAAAGCACGCGATCAAATAGATCCGCCGAATCGGCGCCGGAAGCGCCCCTCGCGCTCGCACGGCCCAACCACGCCGCGTCGTACCCATCAACGAGCAATACAACCTGCTCATCGCAGGCCATCTCCAGCAGCTCTATGAGCACACCGAGCACCGAGTCAACCTCGTCCGCGCTCGCCACGCCGCGCGCGACGCGTTCGATGTGACGCACCTTATCTCGAGCTAAATCCGGAGCCCCCAAGAGCGCCAACAAGCGAGCGCACTCGCCCGAAAGGGCATCGCGCACGACACCGGCAACAGCGGGGCCACGCCTCGTAGCGCCAGAAAAGTCCAGCGATATCACCGGATAGCAAGCATACTCATCCCGATAACGCCCGCCGCCTGCATCCCAAATCTGAGCATCGGCAAACGAGCTCCGACCGGCGCGACCGACCGCAGGACGCTCCAGAAAAGCCCTGAGCATCGACAAGTTCATGCTCTTGCCAAAACCCTCGGGTCGACAGCACACCACAACGGACGCGTCGCAGTCCAACACATCGGCAATAAACATGGTCTTGTCAACCAGCACGCAGCAACCAAGGGCCTCCGCATAGCCGTGTATGCCAATGGGCAAAACCGCATCGTCGGCACAGCCGATCAAGCGCACGCCAAAGCCAGCAGCACAATCAACATTTGCCTGTTCAGACACCAAAACGTTCCCCCTAAATCGCAGCACGATGCCAATTGTAATGACCGCATCGCATGTACCGATGTCGCCGCGCAAACATATCGGGCAACGGTAGCAACAAGAGGTGTGAGGGGGCACAACTAATCGTTGCACAACAAAACGGGCCCGATGCATTCGCACCGGACCCTGTCCCAACTCTTTAGTTATCTGGCAACCGAGAGGCTACTCCCCCGAGCCGTCCTCCCCAGAAGCTTTCTTCTGCTGATCGAGCTTTTGCTTACCACTTACGATAGACGTAGCGCCCAGTGTGGCCAAGCTTGCACTGGCAAGGCTCGCCATCACAATCAGATCGCCCGTCTTGGGCATGTTGCCGCCCGAGGACTTGGTAGCTATAGTCGTCGTGGTCGTGGTGGTCACCGTTTTGGAGTCATTTTGCTCCTGGACCTGGTTGTCAGCACCGCTCTTGTCGTCGTCTTCGGACTGTTTCTTTTCGCCCTCGGTCTTGCTCTCGTCCTTCTTCTGAGCGGATTTGTCGTCCTTCGCCTCAGAGCTAGAACCCTTATCGGATTCGGTCTTCTCGGAAGCCTTGTCCTTGGAGTCGCCCTTTGCGGCTTCGGTCTTTTCCGTGGAAGCCTGATCAGAGTTGTCCTTGTTCTGGGCCGAGCCGTTATTGACGCCAGCCATCAGCGAAGAACCCAGCGTAGAACCAAGCTGCTCGGAGAAAGAAGGCTTCTTGTCCGGCGAAGCAACGGGAGCGTCCGGCGCCTTATTCGAGTCGTCCTTGGAAGCATCGGAATCAGGGGTCGTGTCAGAGCCGGAGCCGTTGTTAGAGCCGGTGTCAACGGACGAATCGCTCGAGCCGGTGGATGAGTTAGAGGTGTCAGCGTCGGTCGAACCAGAAGCGTCGCTGTCCGTATTGCCGGCAGAGCTTGAAGACGAATCGCCCGCAGCAGAGCCGTTCGAATTGGAGCCGTTCGAGGTAGAGCCGTCGTTGGTAGTGCCACCAGCAGAGCCATTACCGTCAGCATCGGTCGAGGGCGCATCCATCCTGTCATCGTTGGCATCGTCACTCGAGTCGTCATTCGAATCAGGTGTCGGCGAGGGCGCCGGTGTGGGCTCGGGCTGCACGGGCGTCGCGGCGGCAGCCTCATCCTCGGCGATAAAAACCAAGCAGTCCTTCAGCTCATTTTTATAACGATTCTTCCAGCCCTCATGATACTGGGGCTGACTCGAAAACTTGGTGGCGACATTGTTGACCACGCTGTTGGAAAGCGCCGTCACAAACTCGCGGTCGGACATATCGTTGGAAAGATTCGCCCAGCGGAAGAAGTCCCTGCAGCCACCGGTGCCACACATGTTGGTGATGCTCCACACCATGCCCTTGACGCAATCGGCACGGCCCGAAATATCAATACCCAGGCCGCTCTTGAGCCACACCTCGGTCACCGCATAGTACGAGTTGTACGCATAAGCATCTTGAAGTGCTGAGAACTCAACAGGATCGGTGTTGTAAGCACCCTGGAAGGCCTCCTGCGCAATACGGCCCAACTCGGTGAGCTGGCCGTTCTCGTACATGGCATTGCTCGTGTTGGAAATCTCGCTGCCGCGATCAATCGCATCCTTAAGCATGCAGTATTTTTCGGGGTTGTAGTTGTAGGCCTGCTTCATAAACGGGATGAGCGACCAACGGCGGTCGAACTGGTAATAGCCCAGCGCGTTATAACCGTCGCCATACGAAAAGCCCTGGTTATAGTTGCCATGGCTCTCATATTTGGTGAAGTACTTCATCTCGGGAGTCACGTTGACAAACGAAACGCCCTGGACCGACCTCAGCACGCCCGAGAAGGACTGTTGGGTGTAAAGGCCCTTATCGATATCGGTGGCATCCGAGGCAACGCCCGGCGTGGGCTCCTCGGCAGCGGCGGGTGCCGGCGCGGAAACGGCGCCAAACGAAAGCGCCAGCGTCAGGCCCGCGACAATAGCAGAATGCTTGGGCTGCATAAGATCCTCCCTGCATTGGTGTAGTTAAAGTGCAGTTTGCAAAGATAAAAGTAAGTATTGCAGCTCGTCCGTTGTTGCACAACAACCCCTCGGTAAACGGCAACAACCCTCCGCGAAATCTTAAGGAATTAGACAAACTGATCGTCGGGCGCCAACAGAAGCTCGCCGTAACGTTTCGTCAGCCCGTCTCTCAACTGACAGAAAGCGGGAATATAGACGTTCAAGATGCGCTGAATCAAATCTTGAGCGAGCTTGTTGTCGTAGATATGGACGTTCGTATTGCGGTCTCTGAGCATATCCAGCCAGGCTGCCTCATCAATAAAGTCGTAGAATCGGTAGGACTCCTTCAAGATGGCACGAGGAGACCCCGACGCGGCAAGCGTGGCGCCCTCATACTCGAGCAGACGCTTAAGGAGCTTCCAGCTCAGTTCAAATTGAAGATTGAACTTATTAATCAATCCACTCTGAACAAAATCATTGTTGAGATCCTGATTGGGCGCATCCTCAAGATTCGCCAAGGCGCTAACAAAGTTCTCATATTTTTTCATACAGAATCACACCATCCCTGGCAATCTCATCGAGCAATTGCTGCGAGAGGGACTCGTCGAGATTGACGACATCTACATCTAAAAGAGTATCAAGATGTTCCTCGATCAAATATGAGAAACGGCCGAAATCCCGGCAACCTGCTACGGCGATGTCAATATCGCTCTTGGGCAAGTTGTCGCCTCGAGCACGAGAACCAAACAACACGACCTTCTCGGCGTCACATTCCCGAGCAAAAACTTCGATTTGCTTGTACACCTTGTCGAGAGATGCCATTTGCACCCCTACAGCTTAATGTCAAAGTTGATTTCGGGGACGGCGGCCAGGTCGGCCAACGTCACGCCGTCAACATAGTTCTCGATGACCTCGTCCAGGCCGCGCCAGAACTTGACGGTGGAGCACAGGTCGCTGCGGGCGCAGCTGTTGTCGATGCCATCGCACGCCACTGGAGCCGTGCTGCCCTCGACGGCGCGCAGGATGTCGCCGGCACGCACCTCGGCTGGATCCTTGGCCATCATGTAGCCGCCGCCCTTGCCGCGCACGCTCTTAAGCAGGCCCGCCTTCATAAGCGGACGAACCAGCTGCTCCAAATACTTTTGTGAGATATGCTCGCGGTCGGCGACCTCGCGCAGGGCGATCTTGCCCTCGGCGTCACCAAGCGCTGCGATATAGATCATCAGTCGGAGGGCATAGCGGCCCTTAGAAGAAATGAGCATACCTACCCTCCCATCGCATCTGGGACAACATAACCAGCTTTGTTTGTCCCAAATCTTAAGTAAATGGGACAAACACAACAGGTTATTTTGTCCCAGAATTTGAAAAGTCGAGTGGATTAGTCGGGTTTTCCCTTGACTAACGCCGAACCCATAGTAACTTTATTCCGAGAAGATTCCTAGGGTTTAGTACACCCATGAGTACACCATATACAGAGAGGGACAGCATGAGCGCAAATCCGCTGCTTTCCATCGAAGGTCTGACCGCCTCCGTGGACGAGAAGACCATCCTCCACAACGTCAACCTCAACGTCGCCGCCGGCGAGACCCACGTTCTGATGGGACCCAACGGCGCCGGCAAGTCCACCCTCGGCCACCTGGTCATGGGCGACCCCGTTTACACGGTCAACGACGGCCGCATCGTCTTTGACGGCCAGGACATCACTGAGCTCACCACCGACAAGCGCTCGCGCGCCGGCCTGTTCCTGAGCTTCCAGGCCCCGGTCGAGATTCCGGGCGTGCCGCTGTCGAGCTTTTTGCGCGCCAGCATCGCCGGCCGCCCCGGCCTGGAGATGAAGGGCAAGGAGTTCCGCCGTCGCGTCAAGGAGCTCGCGGCAGAGCTCAACATGGATACCGCCTACCTCAACCGCGAGCTGGGCGTGGGCTTCTCGGGCGGCGAGAAGAAGAAGGTCGAGATGCTCCAGCTCCTGTTGCTGCAGCCCAAGCTCGCCATCCTCGACGAGACCGACTCGGGCCTAGACGTCGACGCCCTGTCCACCGTCAGCCACGGCATGGACGCCTACCGCAAGAGCTGCGACGGCTCCATGCTCATCATCACGCACAACACGCGCATCTTGGAGCACCTGGATGTCGACCGCGTCCACGTTATGGTCAAGGGCCACATCGTGCGCGAGGACGACGCCTCGCTCATCCCCTGGATCGACAAGAACGGTTTTGAGACCTTCGAGCGCGAGGCCGCCGAGCAGCGCGCCCAGGCCGAGGCCGCCGCTGCCGAGCAGCAGGCGTAAAGGGGCGACGCAATGACCAAGAACCGCACCGAGGTCGCGGACATCGACCGCAGCCTCTACGACTTCACCTATGGCGAGGAGGGATTCGAGCGCCTCGACGCCGGCATCACGCCCGACATCGTGCGCGAGATTAGCGCCAAAAAGGACGAGCCGCAGTGGATGCTCGACTTGCGCTTAAAGTCCCTCGAGATCTTCAACCGTTTTCCCGACCCGACGTGGGGCCCCTCCATCGAGGGCCTGGACATGGACAACATCGTCACCTACGTCAAGCCCAACACCGAACAAAAGCACGACTGGGAGTCGGTGCCCGACGACATCAAGAATACCTTTGAGCGCCTGGGCATCCCCGAGGCCGAGCGCAGCTACCTGGCGGGCGTCGGCGCGCAGTACGACTCCGAGCTCGTCTACCACAACATGCAGGACACCGCGTCCAAGATGGGCATCGTCTACTCCGGTATTGAGGAAGCCTTGCACGATCCGCAGTGGGAACCGCTCATCCACGAGAAGTTTATGACGCTCATCCCGCCCACCGACCACAAGTTTGCGGCCCTGCACGGCGCCGTATGGTCGGGCGGTTCTTTTGTCTACGTGCCCAAGGGCACCAAGCTCGATTTCCCGCTGCAGAGCTACTTCCGCCTTAACGCCAAGGGCGCCGGCCAGTTTGAGCACACGCTTATCATCGTCGAGGACGACGCCGACCTGCACTTTATCGAGGGCTGCTCCGCGCCCAAGTACAACGTGGCCAACCTCCACGCCGGCGCCGTCGAGCTCTTTGTGGGCAAGCGCGCGCACCTGCGCTACTCGACCATCGAGAACTGGTCCAAGAACATGTACAACCTCAACACCAAGCGTGCGCGTGTGGACGAGGACGGCGACATCGAGTGGATCAGCGGCTCCTTCGGCAGCCATGTGGGCTACCTCTACCCCATGAGCGTGCTCAACGGCCGCCGCGCCCGGTCGAGCTTTACCGGCATCACCTTTGCCGGCGCCGGCCAGAACCTGGATACCGGCTGCAAGGTCGTGCTCAACGCGCCCGAGACCTCGGCGACCGTCGAGACCAAGGGCATCTCCAAGAGCGGCGGCATCCAGACCTTCCGCAGCTCTATCGTGGCCACGCCCAAGGCCGAGGGTTCCAAGGCAACCGTGAGCTGCCAGTCGCTGATGCTCGACGACCAAAGCCGCTCCGATACCATCCCCGCCATGGACATCCGCGCCAAGAACGTCGACATCGGCCACGAGGCCACCATCGGCCGCATCGGCGACGACAAGGTGTTCTACCTGATGAGCCGCGGTATCTCGGAGGAAGAGGCCCGCACCATGATCGTCAACGGCTTTGCCAACCCGGTCTCCAAGGAGCTGCCGCTTGAGTACGCCGTCGAGATGAACAACCTGATCAAGCTCGAGATGGAAGGAGCGATCGGATAATGAAACAGGAAACCAACACCGCTGCCACCACGCTCGAGCAGGTCAACGCTATGCCGGCAGCAACTTGGGGTTGGCTCAAGATGAACCAGACCAAGCTCGAGCTTTCGGACGAGCTTGTCACCGCTCCCGCCGAGGCCGTTGAGGTCGAGGGCCTGGACGAGCAGTTTGCCGGCACGGCCGACGCCTTCGACGCCGCCATGGAAGCCATCGCCGAGCGCTTCCCCGAGCGCCGCGCCTCCGCGCCCGGCGATGCCGCCGACCGCGCCCGCATCACGCCCGAGACCGAGCTTGACGTGCCCGCCACCTCCATCTACCAGGCCGGTGCCATCGAGCTCGAGGAGGAGCTCTCCCCTGCTGAAGCCTTCGAGACCGGCATGGGCGAGGCTGCCTACACCTACTTGGCCGACCACGCCACCAAGCGCATCGTCATCGATGTGCCCGCATACAAGCACGTCACGGCTACCGTGCGCGTGAGTGGCGTCGACGCAGCGGCTGCGATTGCCGCCATCGATGTCGTCGCCCGCCCGCAGGCAACGCTCGACTTGCAGATCGCCCTGGACTCCCCCGTTACCGGCGAGGGCGTCGTGGGCTCCGTGCTGCGCGTGTGCGCCCACGAGTACGCCACCGTCAATGCGACCTGCACGCAGACGCTCGACGACAGCTGGATCGCGCTCGACGACACCGGCCTGTTCCTGGACGAGGGCGCGCGCGTCAACGTGCAGCACACCGTCCTGGGTGCCGGCGCCAGCGCCACCGGCCTTGCCGGCGACCTGCTGGGCGACACCGCCAAGGTGACCATCGATACCGATTACCTGGGCGCCCGCGAGCAGGTGCGCGACTTTAACTACGAGTTGCGCCACCGCGGCCGCAAGACCGAGTGCGAGATCGACGCCAACGGCGTGCTGACCGGCACGTCCAAGAAGGTCTACCGCGGCACCATCGACCTCGTGCACGGTTGCAAGGGCGCAACCGGCACCGAGCGCGAGACCGTGCTGCTCGCCAACAAGGGCGTCGACAACAAGACCGTCCCCGTCATCCTGTGCGACGAGGACGACGTCGCCGGCAACCACGGCGCCACCATCGGCCACGTCCGCGACGAGCAGCTGTTCTACCTCGCCTGCCGCGGCCTTGACCAAAACGCCGCCGAGGATCTGTTCATCCGCGCCAAGCTGGAGGACGCCGCGCTTTCCGCCACCGATGAGCGCACCCGCGCTGCCGTCGTCCGCCTGGGCAACAACCTGATCGATAACTTTGAAGAGGAGCTCGCATGATCGATACCGAGCACGTTAAATGCGATACCTGCACCGCCCCCGAGCCCATGGAGCTCGACGCCAGCGACGAGGCCTCGCGCGGCTGGCCCACCGTCGACATCGAGACTAATCCATACAAGGCACAGTTCCCGCTGTTCCAGCAACACCCCGAGATCGCCTTCCTCGATAGCGCCGCCACCGCGCAGCGCCCCGCCTGCGTGCTCGACGCCGAGCGCGATTTCTACCAGCGCATGAACGCCAACCCCCTGCGCGGCCTGTATTCGCTGTCCGTCGAGGCCACCGATGCCATCGCCAAGGTCCGCCAGCAGATCGCCGACCTCATCGGCGCCTCACAGGCCAACGAGGTCGTCTTCACCCGCAACACGAGCGAGTCGCTCAACCTGGTCGCCAAGAGCTTTGCACCCACGGTGCTCGAGCCCGGTGACGAGGTCGTCATCACCATCATGGAGCACCACTCCAACCTAATCCCGTGGCAGCAGGTCTGCCGCGAAACCGGCGCCAAGCTCGTCTACCTCTACCCCACTAAGACCGGCCAGCTCACCACCGAGGAGGTTCTTGCCAAGGTTGGTCCCAAGACCAAGATCCTGGCCGTGGGTCAGGTCTCCAACGTGTTGGGCGTCGAGAACCCAGTCAAGAACCTCGGCAAGCTCGTGCACAAGTACGGCGGCTACCTGGTCGTCGACGGTGCGCAGTCGCTGCCGCACATGCCGGTCGATGTGGCCGACCTGGGCGCCGACTTCTTTGCCTTTAGCGCGCACAAGGCCATGGGCCCCATGGGCATCGGCGTGCTGTGGGGCAAGATGGACCTGCTCAACGCCATGCCGCCCATGCTCACCGGCGGCGAGATGATCGATTCGGTCAGCGAGCAGGACGCCGTCTGGGCACCCGTCCCCGAGAAGTTCGAGGCCGGCACGCAGGACGCCGCCGGCATCTTCGCCACAGGTGCCGCCCTCGACTACCTCGTCAACACGGTTGGCTATGAAAACATCCAGGCACGCGAGCAGGCACTCGTCCACTACCTGATGGGCGAGCTTATGCAGCTCGACTTTGTCCAGATCATCGGCTCCATCTATTGGGACAACCACCACGGGGTCGTGAGCTTTAACGTCAAGGGCATCCACCCACACGACGTCGCGAGCATCATGGACATGGACGGCGTCTGCATCCGCGCCGGCCACCACTGCGCGCAGCCGCTGCTCACCTGGCTGGGCGTGGAGAACCTTGCCTGCTGCCGCGCCAGCGTGGCCTTCTACAACGACAAGGCCGACATCGATAAGTTCATCGCCGGACTGCATCACGTTTGGAGCACGTTCAATGGGTAATCTGTACTCCTCCACCACGTTTATGGAGCATAACTCGCACCCCGACTATAAGTACGAGATGGACGCTCCCACGCTTGAGCACGAAGGTATCAACCCCAGCTGCGGCGACGAGCTCACCTTGCAGCTACGCGTCGAGAACGGCGTTGTCGAGGAGGCCTCGTTTACCGGCCACGGCTGCGCCATCAGCCAGGCCAGCGCCGACATCATGGCCGACCTCATCACCGGCGAGACGGTCGAGGAAGCGCGTCGCTTGGCAGGACTCTTCCTCGCCATGATCCGTGGCGAACAGCTCTCCGAGGCAGACCTGGAAGACTTGGACGAGGCCGCCCAGCTCCAGGACATCTCGCACATGCCCGCCCGCGTCAAGTGCGCCGAGCTCGCCTGGCGCACCCTCGACGGCATGCTCGAGGGACGAAATAATCAGTAGTATTTGTCCCAAATCTTAGGAATTTTGTTGGCCGAATCGCTTGACAAGAGCGGTTCGGTCATTTTCTATTCCGAACCCTCAGCCTGAGCCTTCATCCGCGCATAAGCGCGCACAATACGAGAGACGGTGCTCTTGCTGATTCCCGTATACCGCTCTATCTCGCGCACCGTGTAGCTGCCTTCATGCAGAGCGAAAATGATTCCGTCTCGCCGCGAGGATGCAACAGTCTTGAGCTCATTGAGCGGAACCCCGAGCCCCTTCGCCAACTTCTCGGCAAAGGCGTGCCGTTCCCACTCCGTTTCTTTCAGATCGGGCATCCCCGACTCGCCGTCGTCGGGCGTCGAAAGCGAATAGGCAATGAAGGCATTGGCAGAACCAAAGAGCTCAAGCACGCAAGAAGGATCAGAAAATCCCCTCGCGACATCAGTCGCATCACCGTCGTAAGCGCGTAAATGCTCCGCAAAGCTGCTCCAAGGATAACGCTCGATGAGGCTAACGTCCGCCTCCTGCGGATCGGCGTGTACGGAGCGAATAGCCTCCATCACCTGCCAGTCGGTATCGAGAGAACGCCGGTCAAAACGGTTCTGGAACAGATGGCCTGTGCGCCCCGTGCGTTTATTGAACCGCCGCGCATACGTCAACAGCAGCCGATGCATCGCCGCGCTCATCCTGTCCTCGTAATCCAAAAGCACCAGATCCACGTGGTCGTCCATGAGACACCAAGCGATAGCCGTCACGCCTGTCTCCCGGCAGCAGTCGCGCATCAGTCCCAAAAACTCCCAGCGGTCGTCATCGGTCTCAAAGATCAGCTGCTTGTCCATACCGCGGGCACAGACATAGTAAAAGCCGGTAACCGTTCTCCAAACACGCTGCATGGCGCTCCCTTCGCCGGGATCTGCTTGCCATCCAATACAGCACGATTGAAGCGCGCCATCAAAGCATTCACGCAAAACAATACACTCGCGCGGTCAAAGGCAGTAAACAGGCGGCGAACGGCACCGCAGCACAGGTCAGAAGATGCGACGTTTCCGCAAGATGACCAAAAGCGACAAAAAAATGGACACACGCTTCTGATAAATAAATCTCATTTAAATCGTTTCAATAAAAACTTCCGCGCTTCTCGCTACGAAAACTGAGCCGTTCGCCGAATATTCCGTGCATTTCGCGGTATTATAGGGCTTGCATGTCATGTCCCTTTCGAAGGGTCGCCCGGCAATCGCCAGCCACGACCCCCAGACGGGACGCCAACACGATAGAGAGGAGAGGCATGCAGTACTCACAGGAAGTGGAGAACATGTGCCCCGTTGCCAAGGGTGCATACCACGGCCCCGCACCCATCCCCGAGGAGGGCAAGTGGGTCCAGGCTAAGGAGATTTCCGACATCTCCGGTCTTACGCACGGTGTGGGTTGGTGCGCACCTCAGCAGGGCGCCTGCAAGCTCACGCTGAACGTCAAGGACGGCATCATCGAGGAGGCCCTCGTTGAGACCATCGGCTGCTCGGGTATGACCCACTCTGCCGCCATGGCTTCCGAGATCCTTCCCGGTAAGACCATCCTCGAGGCCCTCAACACCGACCTCGTCTGCGACGCCATCAACGTTGCTATGCGCGAGATCTTCCTGCAGATCGTTTACGGCCGCAGCCAGACCGCGTTCTCCGAGGGCGGCCTGCCCGTGGGCGCCTCCCTCGACGACCTCGGCAAGGGCCTTCGCTCTCAGGTCGGCACCATGTTCGGCACCAAGGCCAAGGGCGCTCGTTACCTCGAGCTCGCTCAGGGCTACGTCACCCGCATGGCTCTCAATGACAAGAACGAGATCATCGCATTCGAGTTCCTGAACCTCGGCAAGTTCACCGACGCCGTCAAGGCCGGCAAGACCCCCGAGGAGGCCATCGCTGGCGCTATGGGCCACTATGGTCAGTGGGAGAACGCTGCCAAGTACATCGACCCGCGCACCGACGAGGAGACTCACTCCGTCGCCAGCGTGTTCCCGGTTCACGAGTAGAAAGGGAGGGAAATAACTATGACTGTTACGTTCGAAGGTTACGAGCGCCGCGCTGACAAGATCAACAAGTGCCTCGCCGACAACGGCATCGCCTCCCTCGAGGAAGCTCTGCAGATCTGCACCGACAAGGGCTTCAACCCGCGTGAGATCGTCAACAACACCCAGTCCATCGCCTTCCAGAACGCCGAGTGGGCCTACACCCTCGGTTGCGCTCTCGCTGTCAAGCGTGGCGCCAAGTCCGCTTCTGAGGCTGCCGCCATCATCGGCGAGGGCATCCAGGCCTTCACCGTTCCCGGCTCCGTCGCCGAGGACCGCAAGGTCGGTCTGGGCCACGGCAACCTGGGCGCTATGCTGCTCTCCGACGACACCGAGTGCTTCGCCTTCCTGGCCGGTCACGAGTCCTTCGCTGCCGCTGAGGGTGCTATCGGCCTGGCTCTGAACGCCAACAAGGCTCGCAAGAAGCCGCTGCGCGTCATCCTCAACGGTCTGGGCAAGGACGCTGCTCAGATCATCGCCCGCATCAACGGCTTCACCTACGTGAAGACCCAGTTCGACTACTTCACGGGCGAGCTCAAGGTCGTCGAGACCATCCCCTACTCCGATGGTCCCCGCGCCGCCGTCAACTGCTACGGCGCCGACGACGTCCGCGAGGGCGTTGCCATCATGTGGCACGAGAACGTCGACATCTCGATCACCGGTAACTCCACCAACCCCACGCGCTTCCAGCACCCCGTCGCTGGCACCTACAAGAAGGAGCGCCTCGAGGCTGGCAAGAAGTACTTCTCCGTCGCTTCTGGTGGCGGCACTGGCCGTACCCTGCACCCGGACAACATGGGCGCCGGCCCTGCCTCTTACGGCATGACCGACACCATGGGCCGCATGCACTCCGACGCCCAGTTCGCCGGTTCTTCCTCCGTGCCTGCGCACGTCGACATGATGGGTCTCATCGGCATGGGCAACAACCCCATGGTCGGTGCCACCGTCGCCTGCGCTGTCGCCGTCGAGGAGGCCCTCAAGGCCTAATCGCGCCCGCGCGATGCTCATATAGTTGAGCTTTGGAGCCGCTACCCACCCGGGTAGCGGCTCTTTTTGTTTGCGCTGGCGCAGGGTAGCTAATGCCGATATATCAGCTGGGGCGAAATGCAAGATGTGATGAGATGGAGCGTCAGAGCGTCCATGACGCCCACCTGCCATATTTGCCCTTTACCGATTTGCCGGGTCTTTGCGGCCCCATTGCCGATCACCCGTGCGACAATGCGCCGGACGAGAAAGGAATCCGATGGAATCGACTGATGTACTGGTAATTGGATCTGGCATTGCGGGCCTTTGTGCCGCCATCGAAGCGGCACGCACGGGTGCAACCGTCACTGTGGCAAGCGCCGGCAAGACCATGAGTGGATCGAGCTTCTTCCCGGGTACCTGGGGCCTCGGCCTCATCGGTCCCGTCGACGAAGACGACGAGCAGGACCTCATCGACACCATCCTGGCCGTCGGCGGCGGCGTTGCCGACCCCGAACTCGTCCAAACGTTCGTCCACGGCATTCCCCAAGCGATTGACTGGCTCGAGCAAGACCTGGGCGTTGAGCTCCAGCGTCCGCAAAGCGCCAAGAGTGCTCAACAAAAGCAATTTATCCCCTGCTTTGACCACAAGACGCGCATGTGGCGCGGCCTCACCCGCAAGCCCCTTGAGGACGCTCTGACGACCTGGATCGAGTCGCTCGGCATTCGCCTGCTCCCCCGCCATGAGCTTATCGACCTTGTTGAGGACACGAACGGCAGAATAACCGGAACCGTACTCTACGACCTTACCGAAAATCGAATCGTGCCCTTTGCTGCCAAGGCCACGATCATCGCAGCCGGTGGCACAGGCGGCCTGTTCGAGCGCAGCCTTACGTCGGCTGATGTGCTCAGCTCCTCGCAGGCCATCGCACTGGCGCACGGCGCAACACTTACTAATATAGAGTTCATGCAGATGATGCCTGGCTTCATCGAGCCCAGGCGTAACTTGGTCTTCAACGAGAAAACCTGGCGCTACGTGCATGTAGACCAGCCGGTAGATATTGCCGACGACAAGCTGGACGACCTGCTCGAGCAGCGCTCTGGATATGGTCCCTTCACGTCACGCTTGGCCTCCCGCGCTATCGATCTCGTCATCGAACAGGCAGGTGCCGAAGGCCTGGCACTCCACTACGACTTCCCCCGCGAGGATGTCCCAGAGTTTGTGCAGACCTTTGCCACCTGGCTGCAAGACGAGCACGGCATCGCGCCGACCGACGAGATGCGCGTTGCGATGTATGCCCACGCCGCTAACGGCGGCATCAAGATCGATAAGACCGCGCACACGGGCGTTGAGGGCCTCTACGCTTGCGGCGAGGCGACAGGCGGCATGCACGGCGCCGACCGCATTGGTGGCTTGTCAAGCGCCAACGGCATCGTATTCGGACGTATCGCGGGCGCATCGGCAGCCCTCACAGCGCAGAAAGAGCCTGAAGCGGCCCTGAAGACGGATATCACCCTCTCCCAGTACGGCATTGCCACAACAGATGCCGATCGCCTGACACACAGCCTTAGGCACACGATGAGCACCTATTGCATGATCAACAGGACCGAAACAGGCCTATCCGAGGCCCTGCAACAGCTTGAAAGCCTGCAAGACAAGGCCATGGCGCTGAGCAAGCCGCATGCCGATGACAGCGAGATCGCAGCCCTCGCCCGCCTGCAATCGCAGATTCGACTAGCACAGGAAATGGTCAAAGCCATGCGCAAGCGAACTGAAAGCTTAGGTTCGCACTATCGAGCAGACTAAGCCGAGCACCCCTCCAGAGCAGAACACAACTTCTCGATATTAATGGGTCCCGTGAGCTCAAAGCGACACAGGGCCCATTCGTGTCCGCGCGGGCAAATATACTCATTCTGAATACGGAGTCGACATAGTCCACGTAGACAAACGAACAGAAAGGAAGAGATATGGACAGCAGGGATATCGAGAAATGGCGTGTCGAACTTGACAGCTACGCCCATGTAGAAGACGGCGTTGAGTATTGGCTCGCACGCGATTTAATGGAACCCCTCGGATACACCCAATGGCGTAATTTTGAGACTGCAGTTAAGAGATCCATGGCATCGTGTGACACCAATAAAATGCCTGTTGCCGCCCATTTTGCTGAGGCCAGCAAAATGGTAGATGCCGGCATCGCCAAACGAGCCGTAAAAGACTACAAGCTGACGCGCTACGCATGCTATTTAATCGCCCAAAACGGAGACCCAAACAAGCCCGAAATCGCACTCGCACAGGCGTACTTCGCCGTGCAGACACGGCGTCAGGAGCTCATAGAGCAGCGCTTCGCAGAGATTCAGCGCTTGCAGGCGCGCCACTCGCTATCCGATTCAGAGAAACAGCTCTCGGGCATTGCGTTCAAACGAGGCGTGGACTCCAAAGGATTCGCGATCATCAAGTCGAAGGGCGATGAGGCGTTATTCGGCGGCAGAAGCACGGCGGACATGAAGCGGCAGCTTGGTGTGCCCAAGAGTGCTGCATTGGCGGACAAGCTAGCCGATGTTCTCATCAAAGCAAAGGACCTCACGAACTCGATGACGGCCTTCAACGCCGAGGAACACGACTTGTACGGTCTGGACCAGATCAAACAAGAACACGTCGAGAACAACACGAGCGTGCGTGGCAGCCTCATCGACCGCGGAATTGTTCCCGAGAACCTACCGCCTGCCGAGGATACAAAAAAGCTCGAGCGTCGCGTGAAGGCAGACGAGAAGAAACTCAAGGAGGGTACTGACGGTTTCACCGATCCCCAGGGTAGACTCAATCTGTGAAAGCGGCCGCGCCCTTTCGGGTTCGACCCCATGCGAGGTTAACAAAAAAGCGACCAGCCTAAGCCAGTCGCTTTAACATGCTTTGGTGGGCCGTCAGGGGGTCAGCCTGCTGCGCAGGTGGCCGCTGCGGCGCCAAGGCGCCTTGCGTGCTGCACTAGCAAACGCTTACGCGTTTTCTCAGCTCCGCGCCCTTTCGGGTTCGACCCCATGCGAGCTCAACAAAAAAAGACGGCCAACTTTCGTTGACCGTCTTAACATGCTTTGGTGGGCCGTCAGGGGGTCGAACCCTGGACCTTGGGATTAAGAGTCCCCTGCTCTACCAACTGAGCTAACGACCCAAAGCTAAAGTTCGTTGTGGCGGACTTTAGAGGAGATATCGTGTGGTGGGCCGTCAGGGGGTCGAACCCTGGACCTTGGGATTAAGAGTCCCCTGCTCTACCAACTGAGCTAACGACCCGATATCAACACGAAGCAAGAACTGGGGTGGGTAAAGGGACTCGAACCCTCGACCTACGGGACCACAACCCGTCGCTCTAGCCAACTGAGCTACACCCACCGTGTCCTGTGCGCTTCGCGCTCGACTATTATTGCAAGGAACGCCACGCGATGCAAGCCCCAATTTTCAAGAATTTTGAAAAGAGTTTTTCGAGACCATTTCGAGCAAATCCCACCGGTTTCATGGGAGTAAACTTGCCCCACTGCAAATCCTCGAAAGGACCGTCATGAAAGAACTCTCCAACCGCACGGCAAGATTTACCGATTCGGTCATCCGCCGCATGACACGCATCTCCAATAAGTATGGCGCTGTCAATCTCTCGCAGGGCTTCCCTGACTTCGATCCCCCAGCGCAGCTGCTCGATAGCCTCAGCGCCATCGCCAGCGACCCCAAGCCGCTCTATCACCAGTACTCCATCACCTGGGGCTCCCAGGCCATGCGCGAGGCGCTCGCCGCCAAACAGGAGCACTTTATGGGCATGCCGGTGAACCCCAACGAGAATATCGTAGTCACCTGCGGCTCCACCGAGGCCATGATGGCCGCCATGATGACGGTCACCAACCCCGGCGACAAGGTCGTCATCTTCTCGCCGTTCTACGAGAACTACGGCGCCGACACGATCCTTTCGGGTGCCGAGCCCATCTATGTGCCGCTCAACCCGCCCACATTCGACTTTGACCGCGAGACACTCGAGGCGGCCTTCCGCGACAACGACCCCAAGGCCATCGTCCTGTGCAACCCTTCCAACCCTTGCGGCAAGGTCTTTACACGCGATGAGCTCACCTTTATCGCCGACCTCTGCAAAAAGTACGACACCTACTGCATCACCGACGAGGTCTACGAGCACATCGTCTACGCGCCCCACGAGCACGTCTATATGGCCACGCTGCCCGGCATGTTTGAGCGCACCATCGGCTGCAGCTCGCTGTCCAAGACCTACTCCATCACCGGCTGGCGTCTGGGCTACACTATCGCCCCGGCCCAGATCACCGAGCGCATCAAGAAGGTCCACGACTTCCTCACCGTGGGCGCCGCCGCTCCCCTGCAGGAAGCCGTCGTCACCGCCCTCAAATTCGACGACAGCTATTACGATGAGGTCCTCGACCTCTACACCGCCAAACGCGACCTGTTCTGCCAGGGACTCGACAGCATCGGTCTTGAGCATAACGTGCCGCAGGGCGCCTACTACGTCATGCTGGACATCTCTGAGTTTGGCTACGACAGCGACCTCGAGTTCTGCGAGGACCTGGCCTCAAAGGTGGGCGTGGGCGCCGTGCCCGGCTCGAGCTTCTTCCGCGAGCCCGTCAACCATCTGATTCGTTTCCACTTTGCCAAGCGTGACGAGACGCTTAACGCGGCGCTGGAGAACCTCAAGTCCCTGCGTGATAAAATCAAACCGCGCGGGTAAGGACGGCCCGGCAACTAAAGCAACCAAATAAGCCCCGCACCGCCAGCCGAGTTGCGGGGCTTCTTTTTATAGCGCCTTCTTAATTTGTTTAGAGCGTTATACTTTAGCCATGGAGCAACTCGTCCCAGAGAGAGGAATATTATGGCAGAGCAGCAGCTTATCGGAGCGCTCGAGGCCGGCGGCACCAAGATGGTCTGCGCCACGGGCTATGCAGACGGCACGGTCCTGGAGCGTGAGCAGATCGCGACCACGACCCCGCAGGAGACCGTCGAGGCCGTCAACGCGTGGTTTGCCGACAAGGGCATCGCCGCGCTGGGCATCGGCGCCTTTGGCCCTACTGCAGTCAACCCTGCCTCGCCCCAATACGGCAAGATCCTGGAGACGCCCAAAACGGCATGGCGCTACTTTGACCTGCTGGGTACTATCCAAAACGAGCTCAATATCCCCTGCGGCTACGACACCGACGTCAACGTCGCCTGCCTGGGCGAGGTCACCTTTGGTTGCGCCAAGGGCCTCACCGATGTGGTCTACCTGACCATCGGTACCGGCGTGGGCGCCGGCGTGCTCTCGGGCGGTAAGCTCGTGCACGGCATGATGCATCCCGAGGCTGGCCACATCCTGGTCATGCGTGACCCGCGCGACACCATTGGCGAGCACAGCGCCTGCCCCTTCCACGACAACTGTCTCGAGGGCCTCATCGCCGGCCCCGGCGTTAAAAAGCGCTGGGATGGCAAGAGCGCCGGAGACATGGCCGATGACCCGGAGGCCATGGACCTGCTCGCAGGCTATCTGGCACAGGCGCTCATGACCTACACGCTGTGCTACGCGCCGCAAAAGATCATCATCGGCGGCGGCGTGGCCGACCACACCCCCATCGTGCCGCTCGCGCGCAAAAAGTGCGCCGAGATGCTCAACGGCTATATCGTCACGCCCGAGGTCAACGACATCGATAACTACATCGTCAACAACAGCCTCGAGGGCAAGCAGGGCATCATGGGCTGCCTGGCCCTGGGCGCACAGGCGCTTCAGTAGCAGACGCACCCACAGGGCGTGGCGCGCTCGGCAAATCCGACCTACGGAACGACGCCACCACGCCCCATATAAGCCCTCAAATAAAAAAGGCCGCCTAGGACCAAGCATACGTCCTAGGCGGCCTTTTTGGCACATATGAGCGATCGTAGTAGATATCGGAGCACAACGCCCGTTGCCGCTCCACAGCAGTCGATCATCACATCGGTGATCATGCCGGCGCGTCCCGGCACAAAGAGCTGAATCGTCTCGTCGATCGAAGGAATCAGCAGCAGGAACACCGCCGTGGGCAGCAGCACGTCAAAGGTGCGCCGGCCCTCAAAATCAAAGGCGTGCGTTGCCAAGATGCCGAGCACCATATACTCGGTAAAATGCGCGCACTTGCGAACAACAAAGTTGGTCACCCATTCATATGGAAGTCCCACGCCGTGCAGGAAACCGCGGATAGCTTCCATGACCGTTAGGCTCAGCGAGCCCGACCCCGAGCCGGGAACCAGCGAATTGCCCCAGATCAAGACCGCCATCAGGCAGGTCACGACCGCCCATTTTCGATTGATCTTAACCATGCAGAAGTTATGCCTCCGCGCGGAGCGGCGCGAAGCTGGCGGTACCGCCCTCGATAACGCTCAGGTAGGCACGGCCCGTACGCTTGGCGGTAGAGGACTGCAGGCGCTCGATCTCCTCCTCGAGGATCTGATTGACGCGCTCGTGACGACGGTTTTCCATAATGCCGGCGGCAATAGCCTCGGCCCGCTCGATGCTCTCGCGCGAGATACGGGCAGTATCCTCGGGGAACACAGCGCTGTGACGGCCGACATAGGCGGGGGCAGCAGGCTGAGGGGCAGCGACGGGAGCGGGGGCTGCAACAGGAGCAGGCTCGTCAATCTCATCCAGAATCGCGGTGGCGGCGGCCCACATGTCCTCGTGGCCCGAGTAATCAGCCATGGGGACATCAACCTCGAGCGAGGCGTCCGGAAGGTCGCCGGTGTCGATGCGATCTTGGGCATCAATCGATGCGGTGATGGCTGCAGGCTCATCGAGGTCATCGAGATCGATGTCCGCGGCACCGGAGATGATAGGCATGCTGGCGAGGTTTACATTGTACGGCGCAGCCTCAGCCGCCTGCTGCTGGGCAGGAGCGCCCCACAGCGAGCTTTCGGCGGCACGGCGGGCGGCAACGGCCTCCTCGTCCGCGGCCATGGCTTCATCAACGTACGAATTGTCGGCAGAAGCGTTCGCGTCCGCCGAGGTAGCGCTGTAGGCGTTATTGGCTGCCGCGTTGGCGACGAGTGCCACGAAAGCCGCCGTGCTGCCCGCAGGGGCGGCCTGGGAGCCAGACACGGCGCGTGCCGCGGCGGCGATGTCGTCGCGATTGAAGGAGCCGGTCTGCCCGCCGTTGGTGAGCTCGTCGATGGCGACTTGATAGACGTCGCGCGAGTGTGCAGGGTCGCAGCTCACCGGCGAATCGTCGTCAAGCATACTGTCGATCATGGACCAAGCCTCGTCCTCGTCCATAGCATCTGCGGCTCGAGCGATGGTAGGGACACCATCATCGGCATGACGGCGCTGGAACGCACCAGTCAGGCCGGAAAGGAATGCCGAGGTAGACTGCTCCGCCTGAGCCTGAGAATCAGAAGCCGCAGCGTAAGGAGTCGCATCCTGCTGCTGAGCTGAAATCGAGGCGGTCTTGAACTCGCTTTGATGCTGATTGAGATTGGCGGCACCGCCCATGGCATCGGGCTGGAACAGACGCTCTTCACGCTGCGCACGATACTCGGAGATACCCAGCGAGGCGGCATAGATGCCCACGCCCGCCACCGCGCCCACGGCGAAGGGAACCGCACCCGCCACGACCGTCTCGTTCACAGACGAAAACGGCAGCGTCGCGGCATACATAACCACGGGAGCGGCAAGGCCGATCCCGCACGAAAGTCCGGCAAGGACTGCTCGTTGTGTTGCATCAGAAGAAGCCATGAGCTCTCCCCATCTTCCAGCACCCAAATCGCATCATTCAGTTGGCTGCGCGAGAGAAGATGAAGCGGGGCTATGCCCCAAAGCAACGGTATATGGTTCGTTTCATCTGCGTTATCCGTCGCGAAGCTTAAAAGCTATTATGCGAAACCGCCCTGTCGATTGCAAGCGACGATGTCGGATTGAAACGGGAAACCTGCTGCTTGCCAGTCTTATGGTCAAAAAAAAGCGCGGAGCGGCGATATAGAAAAGGGCCGAGGCTCAAAGCCCCGACCCTTTATTGCATTGATGACTATCGCTGCGAGTGGATGACAACCTAGAACGTCTGCTCGTAGTCGCTGTGCTTTTTGGCCGAACGCACCAGGAACTCCTGGTTGGTGTTGGTGCCCTTAAGACCCTTGATAAACGACGCAGCTGCGCGCTCGGTGTTGTTCATGCCGGCAAGAATGCGACGCAGGCCAAAGACAAACGGACGCATCTGCTCGTCAACCAACAGGTCCTCGTTACGCGTACCGGAGGCAACGGGGTCGATAGCCGGGAAGATGCGGCGGTCGGCCAGGTCGCGGTCGAGCTTGAGCTCCATGTTGCCGGTGCCCTTGAACTCCTCAAAGATGACCTCGTCCATCTTGGAGCCGGTGTCAATGAGGGCAGAGGCCAGGATGGTGAGCGAGCCACCGTTCTCGATATTGCGGGCTGCGCCCAGGAAGCGCTTGGGCGGATACAGTGCCGCCGAATCGACGCCGCCCGAAAGGATGCGGCCTGAGGCGGGCGCCGCCAAGTTGTAGGCGCGGGCAAGACGCGTGATGGAGTCGAGCACCACCACGACATCGCCGCCCAGTTCCACGATGCGCTTGGCGCGCTCGATGACGAGCTCTGCCACACGAGTGTGGTTGTCGGCGGGCATATCGAAGGTCGACGCCACAACCTCGCCCTTGATGGAACGCTGCATATCGGTAACCTCTTCGGGGCGCTCGTCGACGAGCAGGCAGATGAGGTGCACCTCGGGGTTGTTAATCGAGATAGACTGGCAGATCTTCTTGAGGATTGTGGTCTTGCCGGCCTTGGGCGGGGACACGATCAAGCCACGCTGACCCTTGCCGATCGGCGACACGATGTCGATGGCGCGACCGGTAATGGAGTCCTTGCCATGCTCCATGCGCAGCGGCTCGTTGGGATAGACCGGGGTGAGGTCACCGAACTTGGGGCGGTTGCGAATCTGCTCGGGGTCTAGACCGTTGACGGTCGTGATTTTGGCGAGGCCGGCGCGCTTGTCGCCGCCGCGCGAAGGACGAAGCGAGCCCTCGATGACGTCGCCCGTGCGCAGACGCGCGGAGCGGATGAGGTAGGCGGGCACGAAGGCGTCGTCGTTGGACTTCATGTAGCCATGGGCATGGATGATACCGGAGCTGTCCGGACGAATCTGCAGGATGCCCTTGATGTCGCGGAAGCCCTCGGCCTTCGCGGCGGTGACGTAGATCTCCTCGACGAGCTCGGCTTTCTTCTTGCCGGTCGTCTCAATCTCGAACTCCTTGGCCTTCTCGCGCAGCTCGGCGACCTTCATGGCCGCGAGCTCCTCGCGCGAAAGCGTGGGCTCGGTGGGAGCGGCATTACGCTCCTTGTTGCGCTGCTTGCGATCGCGCTGGCGGTTGCGACGGTCGTTGTTGCGCTCGTCCTTGCGCTCATTGCGCTCGTCGTTGCGCTTGTGCTGGCGACGATTGGGGCGAGCGCCGTCTTCGGCCTCGGCGGGCGCGGCGCCATCGGTTGCGGCGGCGTCGGCATTGGCCGCAGCGGCGTCATTGCCCTCGGCGCCGGAATCGACTTGCGCTTCGACATCAGCCTGCTGCTCGGACGCCTTGGCCTTAGCGGACTTCTTACGACCGCGCTTGGGCTTCTCGGACGCAGGCCGTTCGACGTCCTGGGGCTCGGCGGCATCAATCGATGCATCGACGGTCGTCTCGGCGGAATCCTCGGACGCACCCTTCTTGGCAGCCTTGGCCTTGGACGTGCGCTTAGCAGCAGTACGATGGCTGCGACCGGGACGGACATCGGCGAGCTCGACATCGGCGGGAGCGGCCTCGGAAGTCGTAGCATCCTGGACGGGCGCGTCGGCGGCGGTTGCAGACTCGGCGGTCGCCGCAGCATCCCGAGCGGCTGCAGCTGCGGCAGCGGCCTTCTCTGCCTCGACGAAGGCCTTGGGCTTGCGACCGCGACGGTGCGGGCGCAAAGCCGGATCGACAACGGGAACTTCGCTGGCCTCGACAGGCGCAGCGAGCTCAACAGGCGATGTGCCCTCCCCTGCCGCGGAACGGACCGAAGCCTCAGTGAGCTCGGGGGTTACATGATCGGCAACCTGCTCGGCCTTAGCAGCCGTGCGACGGCGTGTGCGCGGTACCGGCTTCTTCGTCGGCTGGGCGGGGGCCAAGGGGCCGCACGGCCA
>CABPWH010000011.1 GCA_902461085.1 uncultured Collinsella sp.
GGCCCGTGGGTTACACCCTAAGAGCAAACCACCCTTTTTAAGGGTGGTTCTGATTTAAAGAAAAATCAAAAAAATCTGAAATAGCTCTTGCATAGTTAGTTATATAAAGTATTATAACGTCATGGGATGAATGAAGGGTTCATCCAAGTGAGTTAGGAGTAAGGGATGTTCAATTTCGATGAGCCTCGTTACGAGAAGGTTGTGAGCGATGCCCTCGCTCTCCGTCCTCAGATTGAGGCTGCCGTGGACAAGGTCTGCGAGCAGGGCTATTCCAACATCTTCTTCATCGGCTGCGGCGGCACCTGGGCCCACACGCTCCCGATGAAGTACTGGGTCGAGACCACCACGGCCGACGTCGACGTCCACTGCGAGATCGCCGCTGAGTTCCTCGCGTGCCCGCCCAAGGCCTTCAACAAGGACTCGGTCTGCGTCTTCTCCACCCGTACCGGCACCACCCCCGAGATCATCGAGGCCGCCAAGTTCTGCCAGGAGCAGGGCGCCCGCACGCTGATGTACGTCTCCAACGACAACACCCCGGCCACCGAGTACGCCGATTACAAGTTCTTCAGCTTCGCCGAGGACGACGTCCTGTGCGAGGCCATCTACACCTACCAGATCACGCTGGTCGCCCGCTTCCTCAAGAACGCCGGCGCCTTCCCCAAGTACGACACCTTCATGGAGGAGTTCGGCAACATCGCCCCGTACCTCATCAAGGCCAAGGACGCCCAGGACGAGCGCTGCGCCGCCATGGCCGAGGACTTCAAGGACACCGACTACCACATGGTGATCGGCTCCGGCATGCTCTGGGGTGAGGCCTACGACTACGCCATGTGCATCCTCGAGGAGATGCAGTGGATCAAGACCAAGTCCATCCACGCCGCCGAGTTCTTCCACGGCACCATCGAGCTGTGCGAGGAGGGCACGAGCCTCATCATGCTCTACGGCGAGGACGACACCCGTAAGCTCATGGACCGCGTGGACAACTTCACTCACATGCTCGCCGACGAGAAGGGCGTCCATGTCCGCGTGAACAAGTTCGACACCGCCGAGGTCGAGCTGCCGTTCAGCGACCCCGAGTTCCGCAAGATCGTCTCCCCGATGGTCACCTACACCATCACCGAGCGTCTGAGCTGCCATCTCGAGCACGTCCGTAACCACCCGCTCACCACGCGTCGTTACTATCACCAGATGAACTACTAATCCTCTCAAATTGCTGCGGTTGTCTGCAGGCGAGCTGCGCAGAATGCCTCGCCTGCAGACCTGTTTCTGGGCTTGATCGAAATGGTTGTCCAGTATCTTCTAGTTGCACTGGTCGCATTTATTGCGTCCATGGACGAGCAATTATTTGGCATTACGATGCTTGGTCGTCCGCTGTTTACGAGCCTGTTCGTTGGCTTGATCCTTGGCGATGTCCAGCAGGGCGTTATCGTCGGCGCTGCTTTGGAGTCCATGTTCATGGGCGCCATCATGGTCGGTGCGGCGGTTCCTCCCGAGGTCTATGCTTCCGGCGTGCTTGGCTGCGCGTTTGCCGTCATTACGGGTACGGGCACGGCAACTGCCGTCGCACTCGCCCTTCCCGTCTCCGTCTTCCTTCAGGTGTGGCGCAACTTCTGCTACGCCGTTCCGGGTGCCTTTGCCTGCAAGAAGATTGAGACCGCTCTGGCAAATCGTGATCTTGCCAAGGCGAATCTGTACCATCTGACCATCGTGCCGCTGTCGATTGGCATTCCGTCTGCACTGCTGGTGTTTTGCTCGCTGTTCTTTGGTGCCGACCTCATCAACAATGCGCTTAACGCTATTCCGCAGTTTGTGATGGACGGCCTCAACGTTGCGTCCGGCGTCATGGTCTGCATCGGCTTCGCACTTCTTATTAGGACCATGGGCGATAACAAGCTGCTTCCTTGGCTGTTCCTGGGATTCATTATGGTCATCTACCTCAAGATGGACGTTATCGGCGTCGCCGCAGCTGCCATTTGCGTCGCACTGCTCCTGGCCTTCCGCGAGGGCTCGTCCGGTCCGCAGACGGTTGCCGAGGATGAAGAGGAGGACTTCTAATGGCTACCCAGAACACCGATCTCAAAGAGGCCAAGAAGGACGCGATTATGACTCCCGATATGTATCGGAGCATGTTCCTTCGCCAGTTTACGAGCCAGTGCTCGCAGTCGTACGACAAGATGATGGCAATGGGCTTCATGTACACCATTCAGAAGCCCCTGCGAAAGATCTATCCCAACGACGACGATTACTATGCGGCGCTTGATCGCCATACCGAGTTCTTTAACATCACGCCTCATGTGCTTCCGTTTGTAGCCGGCCTTACGGTTTCGATGGAAGAGCAGGCGGCTGCCGATAAGAACTTTGACACGTCCTCGATTAACGCCATGAAGGTCGGCCTCATGGGACCGCTTTCCGGCATTGGCGATTCGTTCTACTGGGGTACGTTCCGCGTGGTCGCCGCCGGCATTGGTATTGGCATCGCGTCGACGGGTAACCCGCTCGGCCCCATCGTGTACGCGCTCATCTACTCGGTGATTAACTTTGCAACGCGTATCGTCGCCGCCCATCTGGGATACGACCTGGGAACCAAGTTCCTGCAGCAGTCCGAAGAGAACAACCTTATGTCTCGCATGACGCATGCTGCCGGCGTTCTCGGAATGACCGTCATTGGCGCGATGATTGCGGCACAGGTCTCGCTGTCCACAGCTTTGACCTTTGATGTGGGCGGTTCGGAGATTGTCCTGCAGGATCTGTTCGATTCGATCTTCCCCGGTCTGCTGCCCTTGCTGGCAACGTTCGCTTGCGTTGCCCTGTACAAAAAGGGTGTCAAGACCATTTGGATTATTATTGGCATCTTTGCAATCTGCATCATCGGAACGGGCTTGGGAGTGTTCGCGGCGGCGTAATGTTGACTGCTATGCTCGCGCGTTGGATAACTAACTGACCGTTTGAAAACGGGGTTCGGCGTAAGGCCGGCCCCGTTTTTTTGTTTGAGGGATTTTCCGACCGTCCAAAAATCCACGCTCGTCCATCACTCACGTATCTCTCATCTCTCATTTGTCACTAATACGAGAGATGGCACAAAGACGAGAGATAATTACGAGAGATAACTGATCAGCAAAGAGACAGGCAATCATGGTATTGTCTCAATACTGATTGTTCTACCAGCAAAAACATGTTTAAATGAAACAAATGGCAGATATCTTTTCTTTCATCTCTCACTTATCTCTAATATGAGAGATAGCAGAAAGATGAGAGATAATTACGAGAGATAACTGAGAGACGAAGGAAATCTATTCGCGGCATTCTCCGCCGGGCCGAGCGAAAGGACGTGCAGATGAACGAAAACGAGCTGACCGGTCTGCTCGAGTCTTTAAGGCGCATGGGCTCGGACGATCTTAACGTCGAGGTCAAGGAGAGCGCCACGACGCTTTCCCGCGACGTATGGGAAACGGTTAGCGCATTCGCGAATACCGCTGGCGGAATTATCGTGCTCGGCGTGAGCGAGCGCGCGGGCTTTGTCCCGGTTGAGAACTTTGAGACCGAGAAGGTGCTCAACCAATTCGTAGCGGGCATGGGTGATGCCGGCGGTCGCGGAAAACTGGCCAATCCGCCCAAATACACCATTGAACGCGTGGAGCTCCAGGGCACCGTGGTTCTGGTCATCACGATTGAGGAGCTCGACCCGTCGAGCAAGCCTTGCTATGTCATAGAGCGGGGCGCTCAAGGTGGCAGCTACAAACGCATCGATGATAAAGATGTTCCGCTCTCGTCGACCGAGGTCCTGTCCTTGTCATCGTATGAACGGGCGAGTCCCAGTGATCGCGATGCAGTGCCCGGCGCGGTCGCAGGCGATCTTGACGAGGGCCTGGTCGACCGCACGATAGAGCGTGCTTTCTCACTGACACCTCGTGCGATGCGCGGCGCGCCGGACAAGAAAACGAAGCTGGAGCGCCTGAATTTCCTCGACTCCCAGGGCAATGTCACTAAGGCCGGACTCCTGGCTGCGGGTGCCTATCCTCAGCAGTTCTATCCCAAGCTCTTTATCGATGTGGCGGTCTATGCCGGAACGCAGAAGGGCGCGGCGGGGTCGTTGAGGTTCATGGACCGTACGATCTGCGAGGGAACGTTGGGCGAAATGATCTCGGATGCCGTCGCGGCAATCGCCAAGAATTTGCGACGAACCTCGATGATCAAAGGCGTCTCGCGTGTCGACTCGCTGGAGATTCCCGAGGAGGTCCTGCGCGAGGCAATCGCCAACGCCGTAATCCACCGAGAATACGGAGACCGGTTCTGTGGGCAGTCGATCGCTGTTGACGTCTTTGATGACCGTATCGAAGTGACGAACCCCGGCGGCCTATACGGAGGAAAGACTCGCGAGAACCTGTTTGACGGCAGCTCCCGATGTCGCAATGCGACGCTCGTGAAACTCATGTCGATTGTCCCGCTGCCGGATGGCGCAGGTTCGCCGGCTGAGGGCAATGGCTCGGGCATCCCGATGATGATCGATGCCATGCGCGCGCATGGTCTGGCCGAGCCCCTGTTCTGCCCGGGGTTCGATCGGTTCAAGGTCGTACTTTACCGTTCAAAGATCGAGCCGGTCGATCATGGCGGGGGCTTAATTGTGACGGCACTCAAACACTACGGCGAGCTGGGGACGCGTGAGCTGGCAGAACGTACGGGGCTTACAATTTCCCAGGTTAGGTCGCGCGTCAACGCGCTCATTGCTCAAGGCGAGCTTGAGCCCACGGCGCCGGCGACGAGCCGCAACCGCAAGTATCGACTGTTGGAGCGCGTGGAATAAATGCGTTAGCGGACGAGGCGACCCAATAATCGACTCTCGATTGGCGCCCACTAAGGTTAAGCGGTTGTTGCCCAGTTGACGGTGATGCTAAAGACTCGGCTTACGCCGGCATGGCCGCGAACCCGTCCATCAAGAACAGCCTAAGAACCAGCTTGATGACATATCCCGGTTTGACTTCAGCCGCGTCAAAGACATGGCGCTCGGCGAGCTCGCTGCAGTATGTATAGATGTCGCGGATAAGGTCCGCGCCCGAAAGCGTAAACATGTAGCCTGCGTCCGAAAGCGCATTGGGCGCGGCGGGCAACTTGGCCATGTGGCAGAACGTTTGCAGGTCGGGCGCCATAACATTCTGGTAGTCGAGGTGGCCGCTGGCATCCTGTGCGGCAAGCTCCAATTGGCGCACAAAATCCAGCGCCGCTGCCAGCACAAAGCTCGGCGTAGGCGCGTTGACGTCCTGAGTGGTCGCCACGAGCCTGCCCGCCGCCTGCGTGACAAGCCAAGCGACCTCGCGCTGGCAACGCACGGCCTTGCGCGTAACCGGCTTGATGGACGAAGAAGAAACGCTCCCCTTAGGCGGATTCGAGGCAGCCATAAGACCCTCCCATGAACGACCCGGCCCAACAAGCCCGGATGAAACACGTGCTACATCAGTATACAGGGAAGTGGGGTAACGGGGTACAAGCGCGCCGGCGGCAAACCGAGAGCATCAACGATGTGCCGATCGCGGAATGAGACCTCGTAATAATTGACTCTCGGCCATATTATTGAGGGGCATGACTCGCGTTCGTATGGTTGTAGGTGCTGGCGATGAACGACATTAACCTTGCTGTTCCGTTGATGGATGGACCAAGCTATGACCGCGCCTGCAGTCTCGTGCCTTCCGAATACGTTGAGGCATGGGAGTGGTTTCTGGGTGAGGAACAGCGCGGCGGCGTTTGGACCAGCCTTCCGCACCACACCAAGGAAGATAGCCCTCAGTATCAGTACCGTTTGAGAATTGGCTCGGACTTCTTTCCCGTAACGCGGGATTCAGGGATCTTCTGGCCGGGCCAGGATCGGGTGAAGCAAGATCCCAATAAGATCTTTGCGCTCTCGGTCCATAACTCTAAAAAGAGCTTCTACACCGATGTGCCTCCGCTCTATTTGGATGACGGTACGTGGGTCATTAAGTATTCGGTCCAAGCGCCAGGCGCCGTTGGTTCTCGAGACCAGAATTACAACCGTAAAATGCTCAACTGCATGGAATGTGGCGTCCCAGTCGGAGTCATATTTGCAACCGAGGTGGGCTATAAGGTGCTCGGCCTTGCGTTTGTTGAGCGGTTCGAGCCCGAAAACGGATGGTTTGTTCTGCACGGTCCTGTTCATAAAGGCGGACCGGACCCTCGTTTTGCGCCCGACATGAGTTATCTGAAGCACATACCCGTCGATATTGAGTTTGCCGGACAGGGTGTGACCGACGACGAAAGGGTCCGCTATGCGTTAAGGCGCGAGCGATTGGGGCAGCAATGGTTCCGCAAGCAGCTCGTTGCCGCCTATGATGGCCGTTGTGCGGTGTCGGACTGCGGCGTCAGCGAAGCTCTGGAGGCTGCACATATCGAGAATTACTCGGGACCCAAATCGCAGGTTGCCAGCAACGGTATTCTGCTTCGGCGCGATCTTCATTCCCTATTTGATGCTCACCTGATTTCGTTTGAGCCTGTTTGCGGCGAATATCGGCTGTGCGGATCGTACCTGCTGGATAAGACCGACTACGCTTCCTTTGCGGGTGCGACGCTAAGGCAGCCGAATGAGCGTCAGTGGCGACCCGATACGGTGTTTCTTGAGGCCCATCGCATTGAGTTCGATCGCTCGGAAAAGAAGCGTGAAAAGGCGGGGCTTCTGCCGTATTAGCGTATTTGGCTTTGGCATTCTTTGACGATCGTGTTGTTTGATCGGATCGCGTAGCGATGCAATCTCGCGCACGCCCGCCGGTGCATGCTCTTCCTGATTTGTATAGCGAGAGGGGAGCGTGTATGAGCTGGCGAGGCGATATTGCGATGGGGAAGTACGGAAAACTGCCGTGTGCCCTTATAGACAACAATATGTTTCCGAGCGTAGAGGTTGATTGCGGGTCGTTTGTCGTCACCTGCCCTTGCTGCGGCTCGCAAATACCGTGTCTCGACATTCGGTTCATCGATGCGCGCGACAGACTCAGCGACGAAGTGAGAAAACGGACAGGCGTTCATATGCCGGTGTATCCGGAGAAATGCCCTGTTTGTGGCCTCGATATCGTGTACGACGCCGGCGACGAGGGATAGGTGATGCGGAGGAGTTGGCTGTGAGTGTCTTTTGCCTCTACAAATAAATCCCCTCACCGAGCTGCTTGTGGAACTCGGCGTGATGGTCGCGTGCCCAGGTAAAGAGCGCCTGGTCAAAGTCGGTACGCGTGGCCGGGACGCCAAAGACGCCGGCAACTTCGACGCGTATAAACTCCAGTGCCGGCAGCTTGTTGATGGCAGTGAGGGCAAACGGGGACGAGGGCTCCTCGAACAGATAGCGGCTGCCTTGCAGCGCGTCGCAACTGGTGCACGTGTTGCCGAGCGACGGGGCTTTGGAGGCTCGCGCGCCTACGGGCTTGTAGCCGCAGCGCTTATGAAGGTAGTCGCGGATCTCGCCCGGTACGCAGCCAAGAGCGGGCACGATGGCGAGTGCGTTGGCGTTGGCCGTGTCGATGGCAATGTACCCGGCTTCGTTGGGCGCGTGCGCGATGGCGATGCTCTCGTCGTTATCGGTTCGATAGGGAATGCCGAAGGCCGCGACCGAGGTCTCTTTGTGACACTTCCAGCACTCGCGCTTGCCCAGTACTAGATATATATACGGCGCTGAGGGGTCGGATCGGTCAACACCGGGCAGCCACTCGGCAAAGGGCTCGGGGTTGACGCCGCTGGGTACATACCAGATCTTCTTGGTCCGGTCCCATTTGGCGCCCAGCGCCTTGGCTTCTTCTTTGTGCGAAAAGGGGACATCGAGCTCGGTGCGCATGGCGGCTCCTTGGTGCTGCAGGTGCAAGTGGCTCAAGGATACCGCAGGACGCAGACATCGCGGCGTTTTGCCGAGAAGCTGCGGTGCGGACTGATTGGTTATGCCGATGGATAGATCGGCAAGTAGATGGTCGGCTTTTGGCTGGTTGGACGGTTGGAACTGCCGGCGGATTTGGCGACATAAAACAAAACAGCCCAGAGAGCATAGCCTCTGAGCTGCGAACATTTGGTGGGCGTTAGAAGATTTGAACTTCTGACCTCTTCCGTGTCAGGGAAGCGCTCTCCCCCTGAGCTAAACGCCCGATCAAGGGTGCGCAAGCGCGCAAGGAATAATATAACGGAGCCTGAACTCGGTGGCAAGAACATTTTTAAAAATCGCTTACATTGTGGAATTCGGGGGCTTTGTCGCATCCATTTCAAAAGAGCCTGCTGCCGCGATTTGGCTGTCGCATAATGCAAGGCCATTGCGGTATCGAGCTATGGAAAGACGCCTGCGGAATTGTCCTACCGATAAGCGGACAAGCCTCCAGCTGGTGACTTCGCCGTGGTAAGGTAAGCCGAATTGTTTCCAGGCTGTTTCGGGGGAGTGGAATGAGCAAAGAGTGTGTCGAGCAGGTCGAAGGCGCAGGGGCTTCGGTGCCGATGACCGATATATCGAACATTGATGTGCCCGAGGGCACCGACGAGCTCAGCCGCAACACCCGTCGCGCCTGGCGCGAGCGCCTTAACGATGCGTCGTCGCGCAAGATGATCACGGGCGTCTTGGCTACGCTGGTGGGCGGTTCGTTTTGGGGCTTCTCGGGCACCAGCGCGAGCTTTCTGTTCGATATCTACCACGTCGACACCTTGTGGCTTATGAGCGTGCGTCAGATTCTCGCCGGTCTACTCTTTATGGCCGTGGTTGTTACGCGCGACCGCGAGCGCCTGGTTAAGCTCTGGACCACACCCGCCGATCGCAAGCAGCTGCTGCTCTTTACCGCCTTTGGCCTGCTGTTCAACCAGTTTTGCTATCTTTCGGCCGTGCGCCTGACGAACGCCGGAACCGCGACGGTGCTCCAGTGCCTGCAGCTCGTTATCATCATGGGCTACGCCTGCGTGACCGATCGCCGCATGCCGCGTACTCGCGAAGTCATCGGCATTGGCCTGGCTCTGGGTGGAACCTTTTTAATTGCCACCGGCGGCGACCCTACCAGCCTGAATATTTCGCCGCTTGGCCTGGCAGCAGGTCTTATGTGTGCGGTCAGCGCCGCGTGTATGGCGGTGATTCCCGCCAAGATCCTGCCCGAATACGGCAGCCCCATCGTCACGGGCTCGGCAATGCTCACGGCGGGCGTGGTCTCGTGCGTCTTCGTGCAGCCCTGGGCGCATATGCCGGCGCTCGACGCTGCCGGCGTCGAGGCGCTCGCGGTGTTCGTGGTTATCGGCTCGTTTTTTGCTTACATGCTCTATATGCAGGGCGTTAAGGACATCGGCTCGGTACGTGCGAGCCTCATCGGAACCGTGGAGCCGGTTTCGGCGACCATCACCAGCGCCGTTATGCTGGGTACGGTGTTTTTGCCGACCGACCTTATCGGCTTTGCCATGATCATCGTGATGATGTTCCTTACGGTGTAGTTGACGCCGCCGCCAAGACGGAAAAGGTGTTGTGCCGCATTTTCGCCAATTGACGTCCGTGTCTGGAGTTTAGCTGTCGATGCTCAAAATGCCATAAACTAGTAACGTTATGGACTTTTTCATTGCGACTCAATTGCGAGGATTTCTTTATGGCTGGTAATCACTTTAAGGGCAGCGATAGCGGCCGTCCTGCAGTTCCGCCGCGTCCGAACGGGGCTGGTAAGGCCGGCACGCCGGGCGGCGCTGGACAGGGCGGTTCCGGTAAGCGCGTGTCCCCGGGCGAGACGGCGATGTTCACCGCTCTGTACGAGCAGTCTCAAAAGGCAAAAAAGACCGGCCGTGCAAGAGGGAATGTCTTTGCGGGCGGTGCAACCTCCGCGTCGCAGCCGAGCGGGGCTCCTTCGGTGCCTGCGAACAACGCAGGTGCTGCCAACGCCGCGAATGCTGCCGGCAACGTTAATGCCGGCAAGGCCGCCAACAATACTCCCTCTGCCGGTGGCGCGGGGCTTACGGGTAACCTTGGCACGATTTACACCGGCGCCTCCGAGACTGGCACGTTCGCCCGCCTGGATGATAGCGGTGCCGAGTTTGCGGGCTCGGGTTCCAAGGAAGATTATTACGATTTTGGCTTGAACTACGGTAGCGATGCTTCGTCGAGTTCGACCTCTGACGGTCTGGTCCGTCATCGCCATCGCAAGGGCGAGCGCAAAAAGCGTCACACCGGCGCCATTATTGCCGCTGTAGTCGCGGTGCTTCTCGTTGCGCTTGGCGCAAGCGGCTTTATGCTGCTTAACTCGGCAAAGACCGTAAAGAGCGAAGCGAAGGAGGCTGTCGAGATCGTCGGTGGCCTTAAGGACAAGGTCACGTCGGGCGATTTTTCGACGCTGCCTGACGACGCGAAGAAGATCGATGAGCTCTGCGACAGCATGAAGGCGGAGACTTCGAGCCCGCTGTGGACGGCGGCTTCGTTTATCCCGGTGTATGGCAGTGACATCAACGCAGCCCGCACCATGATTGACGCCCTGTCCGATGTCTCGAGCAATGCGCTGGTTCCCATGGCCGATAACCTTTCGCAGGCTACGCCCGGCAAGCTGTTCCAGGACGGCATGATTAACGTGTCCGCGCTGCAGGCGGTCGCCGATTCGCTTTCCAGCAGCTCGAAGGTGTTCAAGAGCGCCAACGAGAAGGTCCAGGGCATTGGCGATACTCATATTTCCCAGGTGACCGAGCTGGTCGATAAGGCCAAGGACGGCTTTGCCACCCTCAACGGCGCGGTTGACGCGGCGGAGAAGGTCGCCCCCGTCCTCCCCAAGATGCTCGGCGCCAACGGCCAGACGCGCAACTACCTTATGTACGCCATGAACAACGTCGAGATTCGTGCTTGCGGCGGCTTTGGCGGTTCGCAGGGCCTGATTTCGGTCACTGACGGCCAGATGTCGATTGGCGAGTTTGTTCCCTGCATTGGACTCAGCGAGGATGAGGCAGTCGAGAGCGTCGACGAAGAGGATGAGGCGCTGTTCGGCAACCACAGTAACCTGTACAACTCGGGCAATACCTATTCGCCTGATTGGCCCCGCAACTCGCAGCGTGTCGCCGCGCTGTGGAAGTCCCAGTATGGACAGGACGTTGATGGCGTCATCGGTATCGACCCGGTGTTCCTGCAGTATCTGCTGGGCCTGGTCGGTAATGTCTCGCTGCCCGACGGAACGGTTGTCGACGGCACCAACGCCGCAAAGGTCCTCATGCACGATGTGTACTGGAACTATCCGGTCGAGGAGTCGGACGGCATCTTTGCATCCGTCGCCAGCGCTGCCTTCGACAAGATCCTTGGCGGTATCGGCGATGTCGATGTTACGAAGCTTGTCAGCGCCGTTGAGCGCGGTGCCGAAGAGGGCCGTCTGATCGCGTGGATGAGAAACGATGATGAGCAGAATGCCATCAAAGAGACGGGCATTGACGCTTCGCTGCCCGATCCGGATGACCCGAGTGCCGATCCTGTTGCCGGCGTTTACTTTAACAACCTGAGCTTCTCCAAGCTCGACTGGTACCTGAACGCCGATACGCAGATTGGGCAGGGCATCAAGAACGGTGACGGCACGTGCTCCTATCGCATCACCGTTACCCTGACGAACATCATGACGCAGGAGGAGGCTGGCAAGCTGCCCGACTACGTTGCGGCGAGCGCACCCGATGCCGCGCGTGACGACGAGCGTCTGAATGTCTCGTTGTTTGCCCCGACGGGCGGCAACATTACTGATCTGACCGTCGAGGGCACCCAGTTTGGTCTTGGCGCCGCTACGTGGCATGGAATCCCCTTCTATTCGGGCACCGTTGACCTGCATGCTGGCGAGACGACGACGATCACGTATACGCTGACCACGTCGGCCGAGGCGGGGGACAAGCCGCTTACGCTGCGTCAGACTCCTACATGCCAGGCGGCTCGCGACAGCGCGTCGGCGTAGGGTTTTTCTGGTAGCGCAGATAATCGAGTACCATTTTGGGGCGGACAGGCAATCTGTTCGCCCCTATTTTGTAAGGAGAGCGCATGAAGTACTTTGGCACCGACGGCTTTCGCGGTGAGGCCAACGTTGGGCTGACGGTAGAGCACGCTTATAAGATTGGCCGTTTTGTGGGCTGGTATTACGGCGCCAACCGCGAGCGCAAGGCACGCGTCATCGTGGGCAAGGACACACGTCGCTCGAGTTATATGTTTGAGGCGGCGCTGGTGAGCGGCCTGGTCGCGAGCGGTGCGGACGCCTATATGCTGCACGTGATCCCCACGCCGGGCGTAGCGCATCAGACTGTGGAAGGCTGCTTCGATTGCGGCATCATGATCAGCGCGAGCCACAACCCGTTTTGCGATAACGGCATTAAGCTCGTCAACAGCGACGGCTTTAAGATGGACGAGGACGTACTGGAGCTCATCGAGGACTACATCGATGGCAAGAGCGAAGTTCCGCTGGCCACGGGCAACCACATCGGCGCCACGGTGGACTACATGCAGGGCCGCAACCGCTACATTGCTTCGCTCATCGCCAGCGCGATCTTTTCGCTGCAGGGCGTCAAGATCGGCATCGATTGCGCCAACGGCTCGGCATCCTCGGTGGCCAAGCCGGTGTTCGACGCACTGGGCGCCGATGTGCGCGTGATCAATGCCGCGCCCGACGGCTTTAACATCAATGTCGACTGCGGCTCTACGCATATTGAGCGCCTGCAGCGCCACGTGGTGGAGCAGGGCCTGGATGTGGGCTTTGCCTACGATGGCGATGCCGACCGCTGCCTGGCCGTGGACGAGCGCGGCCGCGTGGTCGACGGCGACCAGATCCTGTACGTGTGCGGTGTGTACCTGAACAAGCACGGGCGTCTCTCGGGCGGTACCGTGGTGCCGACGATCGCCAGCAACTTTGGCCTGATCAAGTCGTTGGAGCTTGCCGGCCTGAGTGCCGTGACCAGCGGCGTGGGCGACCGTCACGTGTATGCCAAGATGCGCGAGGGCGGCTACGGCCTGGGCGGCGAGCAGACGGGCCATACGATCTTTGGCGATATCGAGCGCACGGGCGACGGCATTATGACCTCGCTGCGCGTGATGGAAGTGATTCGTGCCGAGCGCGAGACGCTCTCGCAGCTCACGGCTCCGTGCAAGCTGCTGCCGCAGGCGCAGGTGGCCGTGCACGTGGCGGACAAGGACGCCGCGCTCGAGAACATGGGCGTGCAGAACGCCATCGCCGAGGCCGAGGCTGCGCTGGCAGGCGAGGGCCGCGTGCTCGTGCGCAAGAGCGGAACCGAGTCGGTTATTCGCGTGCTGGCCGAGGCGCCCGACCAAGCATCCGCCGATGCCGCCATGAAGCGCATCGCCGCCGCGCTGGAAGCTCTGTAAGGTAGTCATTGGGGACGTTCTTAAACAACTAGGTGGAAAGGGGACGCTGCGGATTGGTTCCGCGGCGTCCCCTTTGCGTTGGCGTGTCGGTTATGCCTTACAGCTCGTAGAGCGTGGTGAACTTGTCCTGCAGGTAGCTGCAGTAGTAGCGGGCATCGAACGCCATGCCGCACGCGCCCTTGATGAGCTCCGGCGCGTCCTTGGCGCGGCCCCACTGCCAAATGTGCTCGCCCAGCCAGGCGCGGACAGGTGTCAGGTCGCCGCTCGCGCAGGCGCCGTTAAGGTCGACACCGTCGCGGCACATGGCCGGCACAAACATGGCATCGTAGGCACTGCCCAGCGCATACGTGGGGAAGTAGCCAAACGAGCCGCCGCTCCAGTGCGTATCCTGTAGGCAGCCGTGCGTGTCGTCGGGAACGGGAATGCCCAGGTACTCATCCACAAAGCGGTTCCAAAGCGCGGGGATGTCCTTGGCCGTGGCCTCGCCGGCAAACAGCATGCGCTCGATCTCGTAGCGCACCATAACGTGCAGCGGATAGGTGAGCTCGTCGGCCTCGGTGCGGATCAGCGAAGGCTGCGCGATGTTCACGGCGTGGTAGAGCGTGTCCTCGTCGACGTCGCCGTAGACCTCGGGTGCGTGGCGGCGCAGCACCTCGAGCAGCGGTCCCATAAAGGCACGGCTGCGGCCCACGGTGTTCTCAAAGAAGCGGCTCTGGCTCTCGTGGATGCCCATGGAGGTGCCGCCCTCCAGGCAGGTGCGCGCATAGGAGGGATTGACGCCCAGCTCGTACATAGTGTGCCCCGCCTCGTGGATGATGCTGTAGACGTTGGAGATGCAATCGTCCTCGTAGATGTGTGTCGCGATGCGCGCGTCACCTACGGCAAAGCCCTCGCTAAACGGGTGCTCGGTAAAGGCAAGCGTGGTGTCGTCCAGGTTCAGGCCGACGAGCTTCATCAGGTCGAAGCTCATGGCGCGCTGGGCGGCCTCGGGCACGCGGGCGTGCAAAAAGTCGGCATCGGGCTGCTGGCCGCGCTCGCCGATGGCGTGCACGAGCGGCACGACCGTGGCCTTGACCTCCTCGCAAAACGCGTCGAAGCTCTCGGCAGAAAGGCCGCGCTCGTACTGGTCGAGCCAAACGTCGTATGGGTCGCGCTTGGGGTCCATGAGTTCGGCCTGATGCTTAAGTTGGGCGACGATTCTATCCACATAGGGCTCAAAGCTCGCCCAGTCGTTGGCCGTCTTGGCCTTGTGCCACACGGCGTCGGCCTCGCAGGTGAGCCTGGTCCAGGCTTCGGCCTCCTCGGTAGGAATAACGCTTGCCTCGCGCTGGTCGCGGCCGAGCACGCGGATCTCGTCGAGCAGCTGCGGGTCGTCTACGTGTCCGCCTGCAACCGTCTCGCGCGCTAACGAGCGTACGAGCTCAACGGACTTCTCGCTGGTCAGTAGCTTGTGATGTTCGCCGGCAAGCGTGCCCATGGCGTCGGCACGGGCGGCAGCGCCGTTGGCAGGAGCAATCGTCGCTCCATCGAACTCGGCAATCTTGAGCAGGTACTCGCGAGTCCACAGCTTGCCCTCGAGTTTGCGGAACTTTTTGACGGCCTTGTCGACTTTAGCGGCCTTGACGCCCTTGGCAGCCTTTGCCACGGCGGCCTTGGCCTTCTTATCGAGTTTCTTTCCCATGCCGTATCCTTAATCTCGCAGGCCGAGCGCCGCAGGCGGGTGCACGGCCAGTTTGCAAAGCTACCTGCCTTGTACCCAGCGCGAACAAAACTGAACGCGGCGATATGCTCGCAGAATGTGTTATCCTATAGCCCAATGCGTTGACGGAGAGGGTTTTGCCCGCCGCGTCGCCGGCAAGAGAGGGAAGGTCATGGGCTGCAAGCCTTCCTACGGTGGCAAGGGCCAAGCGTTCACTCCCGAGCAGCGACCTCAACGGGCGCGCGGCCGGTGGCAGCGAAGCCCCAGTAGGGAAGCCGTGAGCCTCGCGACAAGGGGCGCAGAGTGGGCACGGCGGGCCAGACATCCGCCGGGTCAAACAAGGTGGTACCGCGGAATTCAACCGTCCTTGGGCAATGTACATGCCCGAGGACGGTTTTTTGTTACCGAACCGGGCCGCACATCCGCAGCTATCGGGTGCTAGCCGCCCCGGCAAGCGAGATGCGCGAGAGACGAAAGGGAAGACATGAGTCTGATTGATGATCTGGTCAAACTCGAGGAAGAGGCCAAGGAGCTCGTCGCAGGCGCCGACGACGCTGCCAAGCTCGAGGCCGCGCGCGTTGAGCTGCTCGGTCGCAAGGGCCGTATCACCGGCCTGATGGGCATGATGGGCAAGCTCGCCCCCGAGGATCGTCCCATGATGGGCAAACGCGCCAACGAGATGCGCCAGCTGATCGAGGGCATGCTCGACGAGCGCACCACCGAGATGAAGGCTGCCGCCCTCAAGCACGCGCTCGAGCACGAGGCCGTCGACATCACGCTGCCGGGCATCCGTCCGCAGATCGGTCACCAGCACCTGATCAAGCAGATCATCGAGGAGGCCGAGGACATCTTCTGCGGCATCGGCTACACCGTCGAGTCCGGCCCCATGGTCGATACCTCCTACTACAACTTCACCGCGCTCAACGCGCCCATGGATCACCCGAGCCGATCGGCCCGCGACACGTTCTATGTGGTCGACAACAACCCCGGCAGCGTCGCGCATCCCGAGGCTCACGCTCACGGCGAGTCCGACGTGCTGCTGCGCACCCAGACCTCGGGCGTGCAGATCCACACCATGGAGTCGCAGAAGCCGCCCATTTACATGATCTGCCCGGGCACCGTCTATCGTCCCGACACGGCCGACGCCTGCCACCTGCCGCAGTTCAACCAGATCGAAGGCCTGGTCGTCGACGAGGGCATCACCTTTGGCGATCTTAAGGGCACGCTCGACTACTTTGTTAAGTGCATGTTTGGCGAGGACCGCAAGACGCGTTATCGCCCGCACTTCTTCCCCTTCACCGAGCCGAGCTGCGAGGTGGACGTGAGCTGCCACGTCTGCGGCGGCAAGGGCTGCAACTTCTGCAAGCACAGCGGCTGGATCGAGATCCTGGGCTGCGGCATGGTCGACCCCAACGTCCTGATCAACTGCGGCATCGACCCCGAGAAGTACACCGGCTTCGCCTTTGGTATTGGCGCCGAGCGCGTCGCGGCACTGCGCTACGACCTGCCCGACCTGCGAACGCTCATGACAGGTGATATGCGCTTCTTGAACCAATTTTAAGTTGACCTGTCCCGGCGGCTTCCCGAGCCACCGCACCTTGCCTTTCAATCGTCGGTTGCGTACCTAAGTACGCGGCCCTCCTCTTTCAAGGCAATCTGCGGCACCTCGGAAACCCGTCTCCGTAGCTGGAGTTTTCCGTCTGTTTATTGCAGACGTTACAGATGAAAGGAGACCAGTTAGATGCGCGTTTCTTACGACTGGCTCAAGACCATGATCGATATTCCGGAGGATCCCAAGACCCTTTCGGACGAATATATCCGTACCGGCACCGAGGTCGAGGCGATCGACACCGTGGGCGAGTCCTTCGACCACGTGGTGACCGCCAAGGTGCTTACCAAGACCCCGCACCCCGATAGCGACCACATGTATGTGTGCTCGGTCGATGTGGGCGACAAGAATCTCGACGCCGATGGCAACCCCGCCCCGCTGCAGATCGTCTGCGGCGCGCAGAACTTCGAGGCCGGCGACCACATCGTCACGGCCATGATCGGCGCTGTCCTGCCCGGCGACGTCAAGATCAAGAAGAGCAAGCTTCGCGGCGTCGTGTCCATGGGCATGAACTGCTCCGCGCGCGAGCTCGGCCTGGGCGGCGACCACTCCGGCATTATGATCCTGCCCGAGGATACGCCCTGCGGCATGCCGTTTGCCGAGTACGTGGGCTCGAGCGACACCGTGCTCGACTGCGAGATCACGCCCAACCGCCCCGACTGCCTGTCTATGATCGGTATGGCCCGCGAGACCGGCGCCATCTTCGATCGCGATTTCCACGTTGAGCTGCCCGCCATCAAAGCCGAGACCGGCCGCGCGACCGACGACGAGCTTTCCGTCGAGATTGCCGACGAGGGCCTGTGCGACCGCTACGTTGCCCGCATCGTGCGCAACGTCAAGGTCGGCTCGTCGCCCGACTGGATGGTCAAGCGCCTTAACGCCTTGGGTGTGCGCCCGCACAACAACATCGTCGACATCACCAACTATGTGATGATGCTCACCGGTCAGCCGCTGCACGCCTTTGACCTGGACACCTTTGCCGAGCGCGATGGCCACCGTCGTGTGGTGGTTCGCGCCGCCCAGCAGGACGAGAAGTTCACGACGCTCGACGGCGAGGAGCGCGTGCTCGACGCCGGTATGGGCCTCATCACCGACGGCGAGCGTCCCGTGGCGCTGGCCGGTGTCATGGGTGGCATGGATTCCGAGATTGAGGACGACACCGTCGACGTGATGGTCGAGAGCGCCTGCTTCAACGCCGGCCGCACCTCGCACACCAGCCGCGACCTTTCGCTGATCTCCGACGCCTCCATTCGCTTTGAGCGCCAGGTCGACGAGACCGGCTGCGTGGATGTCGCCAACGTCACGTGCGCGCTCATCGAGGAGATCGCCGGCGGCGAGGTCGCTCCCGGCTACGTCGACGTTTTCCCCGCGCCCAAGACCATCGATAGCATCAAGCTGCGCTTGGCCCGCGTGCACGCCATCTGCGGCGCCGACATCGAGCCCGACTTTATCGAGCGCTCGCTCACCCGTCTGGGCTGCACCGTCGAGCGCGACGGCGAGGACTTTATGGTTACCCCGCCGAGCTTCCGTCCCGACCTGCCGCGTGAGATCGACCTGATCGAGGAGGTTCTGCGCCTATGGGGCATGGGCCGCGTTACGGCGACCATCCCGGCTGCCAAGAACCACATCGGCGGCCTGACCCGCGAGCAGAAGCTCACCCGTAAGGTCGGCGAGATCCTGCGCGCCTGCGGCCTCAACGAGACCACGACCTTTGGCTTTGCCGCCCCGGGCGACCTGGAGAAGATTGGTATGTCCACCGAGGGCCGCGGCTGCCCCGTGGTTCTCATGAACCCGCTGGTGGCCGAGCAGACCGAGATGCGCCGCTCGCTGCTGCCGGGTCTGCTGCAGTCTGTGGCCTACAACGAGGCCCACGGCACGCCCAACGTGCACCTGTACGAGGTCGGCAGCCTGTTCCATGGCCGCGAGAACGCCAGCCTGCCCAAGGAGACCAAGTCCGTGGCGGGTGTGCTCTCGGGCCAGTGGAGCGAGCGGTCTTGGAACATGAAGTACCGCAAGCTGCGTTTCTTCTTTGGCAAGGGCATCGTTGAGGAGCTGCTTGCCCAGCTGCGCATCGAGAAGGTTCGCTTCCGTCCCGTCGAGGGCGAGAGCTATGCCTTCCTGCAACCGGGTCGTGCTGCCGAGGTGCTCTCGGGCGGTACCGTGCTGGGCTGGGTTGGCGAGATCCACCCCGAGGCGCGCGAGGCTATGGGCATCGACGAGGTCGTCGTTGCCTTTGAGCTTGACCTGGACAAGCTGATCAAGGGCGCCCGCAACCAGGATAACTACCGTGAGTTCTCGCAGTACCCGGCCGTTGAGCACGACCTTGCTATCGTGGTCGACAACACTGTGACCTGCGAGGATCTTGAGCGTCGTATTACGAGTGCCGGCGGCAAGCTGCTCGAGGGCGTGCGCCTGTTCGACGTCTACCGTGATCCGGTCCGCGTGGGTGTGGGCAAGAAGTCCATGGCCTTTGCGCTTACGTATCGCTCCGACGACCACACGCTCACCAGCGAAGAGGTCGAGAAGGCGCACCAGAAGATTGTCACCAAGGTGTGCAAGGGCGTAAACGGCGAGGTCCGCGGCTAGGTCCTGCGCTGGGAGCGTAGGGCCTGATGGCGGTTGCTGTGGCCTTTGCGTGACCGCGGTGTTCGGAATAAGGCATCGTTGAGCCTGCATATATGACACGCGCATTACATAACGGCGTGCTGCTTTGTCGGCAGCGCGCCGTTTTGCTATGATAGCCCGCGGCGTGTTACGAATCTTACAATGCGTAACACTGACAAGGTGATTTAAGCGGCGTTGCAATTTCGTGCGCCGATAACCGGGAGGCGTACATGCACATTCCAGATAATTATCTGTCCCCGCAGACCGATGCCGTGCTGGCAGTGGCAATGGTTCCCGTGTGGGCCCATTGCATCAAGAAGGTGCGCGCCACGCTCGATCGCGAGCACATGGCTTTCCTGGGCATCTGCGCTGCGTTCTCCTTTTTGCTCATGATGTTCAACGTGCCGCTGCCCGGCGGCACCACAGGCCACGCCGTCGGCGGCGCACTCATCGCGCTGCTGCTGGGCCCCGAGGCCGCGGCTATCGCTGTCTCGGTCGCGCTGGCGCTGCAGGCACTGCTATTTGGCGATGGCGGCATCCTGTCCTTTGGCGCCAACTGCTTTAACATGGCCTTCGTGCTGCCGTTTGCCGCTGCTATCGTGTTCCGTGCACTCAACAGCCGTTTGCACGACAAGAGCTGGGGCACCTCGGTTTCGGCCATCGTAAGCGGCTGGGTCGGCCTGTGCCTGGCGGCCCTGTGCGCGGCAATCGGGTTTGGTATTCAGCCGATGCTCTTTACCAACGCTTCGGGCGCGCCGCTGTACTGCCCCTTCCCGTTGTCTGTGGCTATTCCGGCCATGTTGATCCCGCATATGCTGGTTGCCGGTGTCGTCGAGGGCGTGGCGACGGCCGCCATCTACGGTTTCATTAAGAAGACGGCGCCGGGCATTATCGTCGGTCCCGAAGCCGCCGATGGCCAGCTTGCCGCCGAGGGCGCAGTCGCCAAGAAGACCTCGCTGGTCCCCACGCTCATCCTGGTCGCCGTGCTTGTCGTGGCCACGCCGCTAGGCCTGCTGGCCACGGGTGACGCTTGGGGCGAGTGGGACGCCGAGGGCGCCGCGACCGCCGTTCAGGAGGCTGGCGACGACAGCCTACAGGCTTCGGTCGGCCTCGATGCCCCGACCTTTGCCGATGCCCTGCCCACGGGCGATTATCTGCAGGCCTATTCCGAGGAGCAGGGCCTTGGCTTTGCCGGCCAGGCCGCGATGTATATTCTTTCGGGCGTGATTGGCGTGGCGGTGCTTACCATCGCATTCCGCCTGGTCTCGTTGACGGTCAAGGAAAGCGGTGCTCATGGCAATAGCCGAGCTGCCTAGCTGGCTTGCGGTCGAGCAGCGTTACGAGCCCGCGAGGGCTCGGCATCGTGTGATGCAAAAGAATGTCCTGCACCTGGCGAGCCTGCTTGAGCGGGTTCGCCTGGGTGGAGGCGCGCACGAGGGCGGGTCGATGGTCGACCGCGCCCTTTCTTGCGTTTCGGCTCCGGTGCGCCTGGTGGGGATGTTCGTTTGCGTCCTGTGCGTGTGTCTGACGCAGAGCCCGCTGTACCTCATGTTGATGGCGGCTATCGCGCTGGTGCTCGTTGCCGTGCGCCCCGTACGCGGGCTGCGGGCAACCTTTGTGCCGGCGCTTGGCGCTGCAGGGCTCGCGGTGGTTCTGGCGCTGCCCGCCTTGCTGCTGAACGCTTCTGCCGCGGGCGTCATGCTCAAGATTGCGCTCAAGACCTTCATTAATGTGTCGCTGGTGCTGGGTGTTTCGTGGACGCTCACCTGGAGCCGCATGTCGGCGGCGCTCAAAATGTTGCACCTGCCCGACGAGGTTATCTTTACGTTTGATATGGCACTCAAGCATATCGAGGTGCTGGGACGCACGGCGCATGATTTGTGCGAATCGGTCATGCTGCGCAGCGTCGGTTCCGCGCCTGCGGGTTTTTCGCGCACCGACTCGCTGGCGGGTATCATGGGCATGACGTTTATCAAGGCGATGGAATGCAGCCGCGCGATGGACGAGGCCATGCTTTGCCGCGGCTTCGCCGGCGTGTATCCGGCGCCTGCACGGAGCGGTTTTGGCTGGCGCGATGCGGTTTACGCGGCCGGCGTGGCGCTGCTGGCAGTGTTGTGCGCCGTGCTGTAGGCGCTGCTGGTTCCGGCTGGGGATGCAAATGGGGAAGGGCGACGTTTTGACGATCGATATGAATAGTGCGGCGGGCACGAACGGTGCGGGCGGCGCCGAGGTCGCGCCGCTCATCGAGCTGCGCGACGTGGTGTTCTCCTATGCGGGGCATACGGTTGTCGATGGCGTGTCGCTGCAGGTCGATCGTGGTGAACTCGTTGCCCTGCTCGGTCCCAACGGCTGCGGTAAGACGACGATTATGCGTCTTATTAACGGCCTTGAACTCGCGGATGCAGGGGCATACCTGTTTGACGGGCACGTGATCGATGCGGCGTTTCTAAAGGATTCTGCGGCCGCTCAGCGTTTTCATCAGCGCGTGGGCTTTGTGTTCCAGAATGCCGACGCTCAGCTGTTCTGCGCTACGGTGGGTGAGGAAGTTGCTTTTGGTCCCGCGCAGATGGGGCTGCCGGCAGGCGAGCTCGACCGTCGCGTGCACGATGCCATGGAGCTGTTCCAGGTTGCCGACCTGGTCGATGCCTCGCCCTATCAGCTTTCGGGTGGGCAAAAGAAGCGTGTGGCGCTGGCTGCGGTGGTGTCGATGAACCCGGATATCTTGGTCCTCGACGAGCCTACCAATGGGCTCGACGAGGATTCATGCGACATCGTGGTCAACTTCTTGCTGGCCTACGTCGCGGCGGGTAAGACGGTCTTGATGAGCACACATCACCAGGATTTGGTGCGACGCCTGGGTGCCCGTGCAATCTATATCGATCGATATCACCATGTGGTCGAGGCGCCTTCGCCGTCGTATGGAACCGAAAGCGGTGCTACGGACTAGTTGCTGCGTAAAGCGTGCGTAGCCGCCCGCGCGGCTTTGCCGTGATGGTATAGTTATCCAGGTTTTTTTATGGGGGTGGCTATGCCAAGCTGGAATATTCATATCGCTCAGACGGAGCGTTTGCTGGAGCGCACCGGTGCGCTTGCCAAGAGCGTGCGCGACCGCAATGCCTTTTTGTTTGGCTGCGTGGTTCCGGATATTTTCGTGGGCTATATGGTCCCTGGCATCGCCGATCCCATCCCGTACCGCATTACGCACTTTGCCAAGCCCGAGCCTATCCCTAAGCCGCGTGAGCACGAGTTCTGGGATACCTATGTGGCACCGTTGCTTAAAAGTTCACCCACCGGTGCGCTAGCCGCGGCGACCTCGATTATCGAGGAGCGCGAGCGACTGAATCGCGTGCACTATCCCCAGCGCTACAGGGATGCCGAGCCGGTTGTCGGTCCCGGTGCTAGCGAGCTTTCGCTCGCGCCCGATGACGTGGCGCAGTCGCTGCTCGATCTTACGCTGGGAGTTTGGTCTCACCTCGTGGCCGATACCGTGTGGAATACGCGCGTGAATCAGTACCTGGAGGCGCACGGCGGCAAGCCGTGCGAGGAATTCCGCATTAAAAAGCAAGGCGACTTTGACTGGTTTGGTAAGACGCTCGGGATCGTTTCGATTCCGCGCGCGACCGATCGCCTGTATACTGCGGCGACGCGTTTTGGTCAGTATCCCATCCATAAGGAGTATGTGCTCAAGACCATTGGCGTTATGCACGAGATTGTACGCGAAAACCCCGGCGAGCCCGATCATCCGCCGTATCGCTTGCTAACCGAGGAGTTTTTCGATGCAACGTTTACCGAGGTCATCGAGCTGACCGAGGCGGGCTTTGCGGCTCGCGTTGCCGCTTCTGGCGTCCCCGCAGTCCCTCTGATCGCTAGCTGCTAGCCGGCCGGCTTGACGGCGAACAGTTCACCCCAATTGACCAACAACTCCCGTCGCAGGGCATCTTCGACGGTACGTTCCTGATCGGTCTTTGGGATGTAGGGGAGCCCCGCCTTTTTATGAATGAGCTCGGCGATGTTGTTAAAGCTCTTCGTGTCCTTGATTTGCTCATAGGTTATCTGGATAACGTCATAGCCCATGCTTGTGAGGGCGGTGGTGCGCTCGGCATCGGAGAGACTTGCGGCTTCGCTGTCATGGGCGGAGCGGCCTTGGCATTCCAAAATGACGCCCATGCTGTTGGTGGCACTTTCGATGAGGATATCGGCGTAGCAGCAGGTTTTGTCATACAGTGAGCGCGCGGCGTCGCTGAGTGGGATGCGCACGTTGTTTGCGATGTTGATGCCCATGCCGCCCTCGTCGCGGGGGAGCGAGACGAGCATGGAGGTCTGTACTTCGAAGGGCGAGGCAGTTTGCCCCGTCATGTGCTCGGCCGCCCAGCGCAGTTGTTTAACGCCGCGCAGGCCTGCGGCCTGCTTGGCGAACGCGGCGATATCCGTTGTGGTAAGAAGCGGCGTGCGCTTCCACAAGTTAGTGTCATTGCCCTTGGTGTCGTTAACTCGCTCCCAGCCGCAGTTGGGTGGAATGAGCTTAAGCGAAATAGCTTCATCGAGTTGTTGTTGCGTTCGCTCGCAGGGCTTAAACACTGCAAAGGAGCTGCACATCTCGTAGCAAGCCATGAGTAACTGGTTGCGTGAGGCCTGTGTGGCAAGGCTGAGCAGCGTAAACTCCGGTGAAGTGACATCAAACCCATGCTCAGTCTGCCTAAACGACCCGGGAGGCGGCTCTTGGGTCAGGAGGTGCGATTTAAACAGGCTTCGCGACCCGGATTGTGCCCGAGTGAATACAAGCCTGTGAAGCGGTGCGTGAAGCAGGTCTTTTACAACTGCATGACTTCCGAGGCCGCAACATCTGCGATCCATATTGCCAAGGCTAATGGCGGGGTAAAGGCCTAATTCCTGCGGCGGGATACGGTAGTAGTTAAAGGCGGATTGCCCACAAAGAGTCAGGTCCATAATGCCCTCCTGGCCGAAATCATCTCTTTGAAGCGAGTGATGCCAGCGTCAATCCGGAAGTATGCGGCAAAATCTGAACCCTATGAGCAGACCTGGCTTTTGAGGCTAGTTTATCAGGCATTTTGTTGCGAAAAAACAGGGTGTGCTCGGAGGTTCCAGAATTTGCCGCATACTTCCGAAAACCAGGTCGATTTGGTTCTTGCTAAAACGATTTATCAGCCCTGCGTGAGGTGTGGTCTTGCCACCGGGCGAACACTTTTAGCGCTTAGGGCTTTATTTTTTGGGCCTCGAAGGGTGGATTCGCGCTTTTGGTAAAGAAATGAGTGCGTGTTTTGCCGTGCGCCGGCATTGGCGCAAAGAAAAAGGGCCCGGAAGGCATTGCCTTCCGGGCCCTTTGCAATGCAAATATGCTTGCAAGTGCGATTTAGCGCACCTGAGCGACGTAAGCGACGTTGGTCGAGGAGACCTTGTCCTCGAGCTGGACGCTCATACGGGGATCGCCGGCGGTAGCGACGGTCAAATCGCCAGTCTTGACGTAGCCGAGCTCCTTAGCGGTCTCGATTGCCTTGACGATCGTGCCGTTGACGGTGCCCTGGGTGATCTCTGCCTGGTGCGGGATAACGCCCCAGTACATGATCATCTGCTGGACGGCCCACTCGTGGCGGGAGAACGCGCAGATCGGCATGTTGGGACGGAAGTGCGAGATCAGGCGGGCAGTACGACCGGTGGTCGTCGGCACGGTGATGCACTTGGCGCCAACGGTGGTGGCCATGTTCACAGCGGACATACCCACAACGTTGTTGACGACGCGGGTGCCGTGAGCGTCAGCCGGAACCTCGAGCGGAGCGTGAGCCGGGAGGTACTTCTCGGTCTCGAGAGCAATGCTGGCCTGCATCTTGACGGCCTCGACCGGGTACTTACCGGCAGCGGACTCGCCGGACAGCATAACGGCGTCGGTGCCGTCGTAAATGGCGTTGGCAACGTCGGCAACCTCGGCGCGCGTCGGGCGCGGGTTCTGCTGCATGGAGTCGAGCATCTGCGTAGCGGTGATAACGGGCTTGTAGGCCGCGTTGCACTTGGCGATGATCTCCTTCTGGATGTGGGGAACGAGCTCGGGCTTGATCTCGATGCCCAGGTCGCCACGGGCGACCATGATGCCGTCGGAAGCCTCGAGGATCTCGTCGAAGTTCTCGACGCCCAGGGCGCACTCGATCTTCGGGAAGATCGTCACGTGCTCGCCACCGTTCTCGCGGCAAAGCTCGCGGATGCCGCGGACGGACTCGCCGTCACGGATGAAGGAAGCGGCGATGTAGTCGATGTTCTCGGTCAGGCCAAAGAGGATGTCCTGACGATCGCGCTCGGTGATAGCGGGCAGCGAGATGTTGACGTTGGGCATGTTGACGCCCTTGCGCTCGCCGATCAGGCCGTCGTTCTTAACGACGCAGGTCATGTCCTGGCCGTCGACGGACTCGACCTCGAGGGCAACCAGACCGTCATCGATCAGGATGAGGGAGCCCTTCTCGACCTCGGAGGGCAGAGCCAGGTAGTCGAGGGAGATGTGCTCAGCGGTGCCGTGGAAATCCTCGGACGTGGGCTGAGCGGTGACGACGATCTTGTCGCCGGTCTTGACGGCAACCTTCTTGCCGTCGACCAAAAGGCCGGTGCGGACCTCGGGGCCCTTGGTGTCGAGCAGGATGCCGACGGGCATACCGAGCTCCTTGGAAATACGACGGACGCGCTCGATGCGACCGTGGTGCTCGTCGTAGGATCCGTGCGAGAAGTTAAAACGGGCGACGTTCATGCCCGCCTTGATCATCTCGCGGATGGTCTCGTCGCTATCGCAGGCGGGACCCATGGTGCATACAATCTTGGTGCGCTTGTACATTCAGACCTCCATCTGACATCGTCTTGCGCTGATAGATAAACCATAAGAAATAAAACTGAGATGATTATAACGAAATGCCGACCGAATACCCCAAAAAATCGACCGTATGCCGAATTAGAAGTTCATTTTTTGCGAAAAAACGGTATATGCAAAAACTATACCAACCGTTCTAACCGCTGCTATCTGGGCGATATTTCAGTTTGACGATGCGCCGAAGAAAAAACGTTTTACCAATCTTGAGCATCACACGGTCTGCATCGTTGCACTCGAGCCGTGTTTCCAATTGGAATGTTTTGGCTAGACGCACCGCTTTGGGGTACCATAGCTCCACTATCAACTGCCGCTCAGCACGGCAGCCTTGATGAGCCCTTGCCCTTCTCCTGGGAATTATGATCGGGCATCAATCTGCTGAGTGGCCCGAATCCCAGGAGGGGACTCTATATGCAAAAGGAATACCTGTCCGCCGCGGCGGAGGTACTCAGCGACCAAGGTGTCGATGAGAACCTCGGCCTGAGCAACGACGAGGCGTCGTCGCGCCTCGCCAAGACAGGCCCTAACAAGCTCGAGGAAGCCGAGAAGACGCCGTTGTGGAAGCGCTTCTTTGAGCAGATGGCCGACCCCATGGTCATCATGCTGATCGTTGCCGCCGTCATCAGCGCGCTCACGGGCATGGTCAAGGGCGAGGCGGACTTTGCCGATGTCGCCATCATCATGTTCGTCGTTATCGTCAACTCGGTGCTGGGCGTGGTCCAGGAGGCTAAAAGCGAGGAGGCTCTCGAGGCCCTGCAGGAGATGAGCGCGGCGCAGTCCAAGGTGCTGCGCGACGGCAAGCTCGTGCACCTGCCGAGCGCCGAGCTCGTGCCCGGTGACGTGATCATGCTCGAGGCGGGCGACTCCGTCCCGGCCGACTGCCGCGTGCTCGAGAGCGCCACGATGAAGATCGAGGAGGCCGCCCTTACCGGCGAGTCCGTGCCCGTCGAGAAGCATGCCAACGTGATCGAGCTCGCCGCCGGCACCGACGACGTGCCGCTCGGCGACCGCAAGAACATGTGCTACATGGGCTCCACCGTGGTGTACGGCCGTGGCCGCGCCGTCGTAGTCGGTACCGGTATGAACACCGAGATGGGTAAGATCGCCGGCGCCCTGGCCGAGGCCAAGGAAGAGCTCACGCCGCTGCAGGTGAAGCTTGCCGAGCTCAGCCGCATCCTCACTATCATGGTTATCGTCATCTGCGTCGTCATCTTTGGCGTTGATATCATCCGCCACGGCGTGGGCAACGTTCTTACCGACCCGACCGCCCTGCTCGACACCTTTATGGTTGCCGTCTCGCTCGCCGTCGCCGCCATCCCCGAGGGCCTGGTCGCCGTCGTGACCATCGTTCTTTCGCTCGGCGTGACCAAGATGGCCAAGCGCCAGGCGATTATCCGCAAGCTTTCTGCTGTCGAGACGCTCGGCTGCACGCAGACCATCTGCTCCGACAAGACCGGTACCCTTACCCAGAACAAGATGACCGTCGTCAAGCACGAGCTCGCTGCGCCCAAGGAGAAGTTCTTGGCCGGCATGGCGCTGTGCTCCGATGCCCAGTGGGACGAGGACTTGGGCGAGGCCGTGGGCGAGCCGACTGAGTGCGCGCTCGTCAACGACGCCGGCAAGGCGGGCCTCACTGGCCTGACTGCCGAGCACCCGCGCGTGGGCGAGGCCCCGTTCGACTCGGGCCGCAAGATGATGTCCGTGGTTGTCGAGACCCTGGACGGCGAGTATGAGCAGTACACCAAGGGCGCGCCCGACGTGGTGATCGGCCTGTGCACCCATATCTACGAGGGCGATAAGGTTGTCCCCCTGACCGAAGAGCGTCGCGCCGAGCTCGTGGCCGCCAACAAGGCCATGGCTGACGAGGCCCTGCGCGTGCTGGCGCTGGCGAGCCGCACCTACACCGAGGTTCCCGCCGACTGCAGCCCCGCTGCGCTTGAGCATGACCTGGTATTCTGCGGCCTGTCCGGCATGATCGACCCGGTCCGTCCCGAGGTGGCCGACGCTATCCGCGAGGCGCACGACGCTGGCATCCGCACCGTCATGATCACGGGCGACCACATCGACACCGCCGTGGCCATCGCCAAGCAGCTTGGCATCGTCGCCGATCGCAGCCAGGCCATTACCGGTGCCGACCTCGACCGCATGAGCGACGAGGAGCTCGACGCGCACATCGAGGACTACGGCGTGTACGCCCGCGTCCAGCCCGAGCACAAGACGCGCATCGTCGAGGCCTGGAAGTCGCGCGACCAGATCGTCGCCATGACCGGCGACGGCGTCAACGACGCCCCGTCCATCAAGCGCGCCGACATTGGCGTCGGTATGGGCATCACCGGCACCGACGTCACCAAGAACGTCGCTGATATGGTGCTTGCCGACGACAACTTCGCCACCATCATCGGTGCCTGCGAAGAGGGTCGTCGCATCTACGACAACATCCGCAAGGTCATCCAGTTCTTGCTTTCGGCCAACCTTGCCGAGGTCTTCTCGGTGTTTATCGCCACGCTCATCGGCTTTACCATCTTCCAGCCGGTGCAGCTGCTGTGGGTGAACCTGGTCACCGACTGCTTCCCCGCGCTCGCGCTGGGCATGGAGGACGCCGAGGGCGACATCATGAAGCGCAAGCCGCGCAACGCCAAGGACGGTGTCTTTGCCGGTCACATGGGCCTGGACTGCGTGGTCCAGGGCTTGATCATCACCGTGCTGGTGCTGGCGAGCTTCTTTGTGGGCGTGTACTTTGACATGGGCTACATCCACATCGCCGATATGATCGCCGGTAATGCCGACGAGGAAGGCGTGATGATGGCTTTCATCACGCTCAACATGGTCGAGATCTTCCACTGCTTCAATATGCGCAGCCGTCGTGCGTCGCTGTTCACCATGAAGAAGCAGAACAAGTGGCTGTGGGCCTCGGCCGCGCTGGCGCTGGTGCTGACGGTTATCGTGACCGTGCAGCCGACGCTTGCCGAGATGTTCTTTGGCCCTGTGACGCTTGAGCTTAAGGGCGTTGTCGCCGCGCTGGGCCTGGCCTTCCTGATCATCCCGCTGATGGAGATCTACAAGGCGATCATGCGCGCGGTCGAGAAGGAGTAACGTTCTCGTCCGGGCCCGCCCCACGCCCTTTCTCCCTCACTGGTCCTCGCGCTTCGCGCTGCGGGATCGTTCGGGAGAAAGGGCTTCCGGGGCGGGCCCTGCGGTATCCTTGCTGGCTTTTCTCCCGCGCGGATGATAAAGGGCTGAGGGAAAGTTTGTGAGCCGATCGAGCGTTTGCTCGACCGGCTCTTTTTGATTTAGGGCTTTGCCCGGCCAGCTCTTTTTGATTTAAAATACCTGCTCAGTTGTGATTTATGGTGCTGGGAGGCGCTTGTGGGCAAGGCTAAGGCTAAGGCGAAGAAAAAGACGACGGGGGCGCGGGCTAAGCGCGATCGTCGTCGGAAGCTTGCGACCGAGGCCCCCGCATCTGCCGAGGAGCTGCTGGCAAGCGTGCCGGGGCTTGACGCGCTGCAGGACGTTCCGGCGTTTGATGACCTGCCGGTCGATGAAGCCCAGCAGACTGCCTTTGATGATTTCTGCGCACATGCCGAGGAGCCCGAGCAGATGCAGCTTGGCGCCGTTGTGCGCTTGGATCGCGGGTTTCCGCTGGTGGCGACTGCCAACGATACCTTCCGCGCCGAGCATGCCGTGGGGTTTGCCAAGTCGCGCGGCGAGGACGAGGTCCTGCTGCCTGCCGTGGGCGACCGTGTGGCGGTGCGCCGCGCTCCCGGGCACGATATGGGCGTGATTGAGTGCGTGCTGCCGCGCCGTACGAGCTTTGAGCGTTGGCGCGGCCGTGCCCGCGGAGAGCGTCAGGTGCTCTGCTCCAACGTGGATTGCGTGCTAATCGTGCAGGCGCTCGGTGCCGGTGAGGTGCTGCTCGACCGCGTGGCGCGCTCGCTGGTGTTGGCGCTCGACTGCGATGCCGAGCCGGTGGTGGTACTCACCAAAGTTGACCGCTGCGATGCCGAGGAGCTCGAGCGCGATCTGGACCGCGTGCGCCGCCTGGTGGGCCCGGACGTGCGCGTGATCGTGACGTCCTCTGCCGAGGGCCGCGGCCTGGACGAGGTCCGTGCCTGCGTGCCCGCCGGGAGCTGCGCCATGATTCTGGGCGAGTCGGGTGCCGGCAAGTCGACGCTGCTCAATGCACTGCTGGGCCACGATACGTTGGCGACTGGCGGTGTGCGCGAACGCGACGACCAGGGCCGTCACACTACCGTCGCGCGCGTGATGGTGGCACTGCCGGGCGACGCCGGCGTGATCGCCGATGCCCCGGGCCTGCGCAGCTTACCGCTCGTGGGTCACGAGCGGGGTCTGGCGCGCGCCTTCCCCGAGATTGTCGAGGCATCGCGCGCGTGCCGGTTTGGCGATTGCACGCATACCCATGAGCCGGGTTGTGCCGTTCGCGAGGCCGAGGACGCCGGGCAGATCGACAGCCTGCGTTTGGAAACGTTCCAAAACCTGGCGTCATCCATGCGCGTGAGTGCTCAAATGCTCGATCCCGATGTCCATCTGTAATTGATTTTTCCTATGACAGCCGTCTTCCAACTGTTCGGGAGACGGCTTTTTTGCTGCGAAAAAGCCTCGAAACATGCAGTTTGCTGACGTGCTGACCAAAACCTTGCCACGAGCTTGACGGGCTGGTTAGTTTTTGGTCAGCGATTGGTTTGACATCGAAAACCGAGATCGCGATTGCGCCGCTTTGCACTCTGACCACCCAGACAATGGTGGTACGGGCATTCGCCCGGCACTGCCATGAGAGGAGCGGCCGTGAACAAGAGCAAGCGCATCGCCATCAGTCTGGTCGCGGGCGTGCTCGCTGCGCTGCTCTGCATGGTTTACGGCTCGTCGATCCGCTCGCAAGCCGAACAGGTCCAGGCTGAGACCTTGGCCAAGTACGGTGGCGATCGCGTCGAGGTATGCGTCGCGGCGCGCGATATCGATGCGGGCGAGACCCTCGATGAGACCAATGTCATAACCCAGGAATGGCTGACGAGCCTGTTGCCGCGTGACGCGGCGACCGAGCTGCGCCAGGTGCGCGGCGACGTGACGACTTCGCGTATTCCCAAAAACGCCGTGATCTGCAATGTCTACACCAAGGCCGAGAGCCACAAGCTCGAGGTGCCTAAGGGCAAAGTCGCCGTTTCGGTGGCGGTCGATGCCGAGCACTCGGTCGGCGGCGCCACGGGCGTGGGCAGCTACGTGGATGTGTATGTGCAAAAAGACGGCGTAACCGATCGACTGTGCGGCGCGTACGTGATCGATACCAGTGAGGATTCCGGTGCCACGCGCGAGGGCAAGATCGAATGGGTGGCGCTGGCGGCTGACCCCGAAGACGTCAAGGAACTGCTGGGAGCCTCGGGCAAGGGAACGGTCAGCTTGACGATTCCCGCCACGGCGCGCGGCAAAAAGAGCGGAGGCGACAAGTGATGAAGGCGATCTGGCTTGCGTGCTGCGCGTGCGGCGATTACGGGCTGTTGCAGCGGGAAGTCGAGGGCCGTGATGCGGGTGCACAGGTGCTTCGCGTAGGTGACCTGGACGGGCTGGTTTCCATGGCTCGGGCGTTTCCGTCGCGCCGCGGGGCTGCCATCATCGCGGCGTCTCTGTTTGATACCGAAGATGTGCGCAAGACTGTTGCGCGCCTGACGGCCGAAGGCCGCGTGAGTCGCGTGGTCGTGTTGATAGAAGCACTCGATCCGTCGGATATCGAGGGGCTGTTTCGCGCAGGGGCGACCGAGGTTATCGCTGCGCACAGTATATGCGGCAACGGGTGCGCGGGCGAGGGAGCGGTTGATTCCGATCGGCGCATGACGATTGAGCCCGATGCTTTTGTTGATAGGGAACCCGGGGCGCCTCGCGCTACAAGAGGCCCGCGTGTTGATGATTGTGGAAAAGCGGAAGCCGAGCATGGTCGGCGCCCCCGGAACCCCCTTGTATACGATGACGCTGGAGGGCCGGCGCAGCATGCTGGCGATTCCCCGGCTGTAGATATGGGATACGTGCACGGCGTGAATCTGGTGGATGAACTCGATGAAGTTGAGGGCTTTGCCGGGTGCGGCGAGTTGTCGCTGATGCAGCATGAGCAGATTGCACAGAACGAGCCTGCCTCGCAGACCGAACAAGCTGCCATGCCGGCTTGGACGCAGCGTGTGGTTGCGGCGGAGGAGACGGGGACGCTGTCACCGACGCCCGCTCCGCCGCCTCCGATGCCGCCGGCAGACGCTGCCGCTTCGCCGCATCGAGCTCCGGTCATCTGCGCCATTTCGGGTTCGGGCGGTTGCGGCAAGTCGACGATCGTTGCCACCATGGCACACACATCGTCGCTGTTGGGCTTGCGTGCCGCCGTGCTCGACCTGGACCTGATGTTTGGAAACCTTTACGACTTGTTAGGCGTCGATGCTCCGCACGATATGGCGGCACTTATCGAGCCGTCGGCGGCGGGCACGCTCACCGAGCCGGATATCGTGGCCGCATCGATGCGCATCGCCCCGGGCGTTACGCTCTGGGGTCCCGTCGCGGCGCCCGAGCAAGCCGAGCTCATGGCACGTCCGGTGGAGCTACTGCTCGATGTCCTGCGTCGCGAATCCGACGTGGTCTTTATCGATACCTCGGTCTTTTGGGGCGATGCCGTGGCGGCTGCGGTGGCGGCGAGCGACCGTTGCCTGGTCGTTGGTGATGCGGCGGTGTCGTCCGCGACATCGGCGTCGCGCGTCATTGAGCTGGCAAGTCGAGTAGGTGTGCCGCGCACGCGCATGAGCGCCGTGTTCAACCGGTTCGGTGCGCGCGGGGCAGACGAGGACGTCGCCATGCGCTTTGAGATTGCCTGTGCGTTGAGCTCCAAGATTCGTATCGCCGATGGCGGGCAGGATCTCGCCGCGCTCATGGCGTTTGGGCGCGCTGACGAGGCAGTGGGTCAGACGAGCGCTTTCGCGACCAGCGTGCGCGAGGCCACGCGCGAGATGCTCGTGGAACTGGGGTGCGCCGTCGGCCCTTGGAGCGATATAGTCGCCGACCGTGCAACGCGTACCGAACGCCCGCGTATCCGCCTTCCCTGGTCGCGCGAGGGTGATCAGCGATGAGCCTGCAAACGAGGATTAAGGCTGCCGGCGCTGCAGCGGCGGCAGCGCCTGTAGATGGGGGGCGTCGCCGCGCGGTGAAACGACGCACCAAGCGCGCCGTGATGGACCGCATGGGTTACGACGAAGTGGCGCGTATCAGCGCCTATGTCGACCCGGCACTTGCCCGCTCGGAATTGCGTCCTGCGGTGGAGGCGGCGCTCAATGTTGAGGAGCCGACCGATCTCGCGACGCCCGAGCGCGAGACCATCATCGACGAGATTTTGGATGACGTGGTGGGCTTGGGGCCGTTGCAGCCGCTCATCGAGGACGATACCGTTACCGAGATCATGATCAACGGCTGGCGCGCGGGCCTCTTTTTAACCAGCGGGGGCTCCAGCCCCACCGAGCATGCGTTTGAGGATGATGAGCAGATTCGTGTGCTTATCGACCGCATCATCTCGCCACTTGGCCGCCGTATCGACGAGCGCAGCCCCATCGTCAACGCCCGCCTCAAAACGGGCTATCGCGTCAACGCGGTGATTCCGCCTGTGGCGATTGACGGACCGATTCTCACCATCCGAAAGTTCTCGGACCGCATCTGCTCGCTGGACGAGCTTGTGGGGCTGGGGTCGCTGCCGCTTTGGTATGCGCAGCTGTTGTCGTGCGCGGTGTCGCTGCGACAGGACCTGGCGGTTGCGGGAGGCACGGGATCTGGTAAGACCACCCTGCTCAACGCGTTGTCATGTGAGATTTCCACCGGCGAGCGCATCGTGACGATCGAGGACTCTGCCGAGCTCAAGTTTGCGCATCATCCGCACGTGGTGCGTCTAGAGGCGCGCGAGGCTTCAATTGAGGGCGAGGGCGCGGTGACGATCCGCGACCTGGTGACCAATGCTCTGCGCATGCGCCCCGACCGCATCGTGGTGGGCGAGGTGCGCGGTGCCGAGTGCTGCGACATGTTGCAGGCCATGAACACGGGCCACGACGGGTCGCTCACGACACTTCATGCGGGTTCAGAACAGGAGACCGTGGTGCGTCTGACGTTGCTTGCACGTTATGGCATCGATCTGCCGAGCGAGCTCATCGAGGAGCAGATTGCCATGGCGCTCGACGGCATCGTGATGTCTGAGCGCCACGCCGATGGCAAGCGCTTCGTCTCCTCGTATTCGGGGGTGCGTCGCGCCGCGTCGGGCGGCGTAGAGCTCGAGCGCTATGTGACTTTCGATGCCGCCGAGCGCACCTGGAAGCTTGACCGCGAGCCGCCGTTTATCGCAGAAGGCCTGCGGTCGGGGACGCTCACACAAGAGGAGGTGGACGAATGGAGGTCGCTGTGCCCCTCGTCGTAGGGGGTTTAGCAGCGTTTTCTGTCGCGACGGCGTGCGGGGCGGAACCTCGTGTGCCGCAGATACCGCCGGCGGAGCTGGCGCGTCAGGTGCTCGAGACGGTGGCAGAGAAGCTGCCGCGTGAGCTGGTGGAAAACGATCTGCTGAAAAAGATCGCCCGTTCGTGGGCATCGCTGGCTCCGGCGCATCGCCTTGGCCTCGTGATCGAGGATGCTTCGGGGCGTTTGGCGTTTCTGCTGCTATCGAGCGGTGTCTGCTGCGTTTTACTAACGATGGTGTCGTTATCGCCCCTCGGATTTGCCTTGGGACTTGTTGCTCCGATTGCCGTTGGCGCCGCTCGGGATGGCTTTGAGAGCCGGCGCGAGCAACACGATGCAGAAGAGGCCATGCCCGAGGCGTTTACCGCACTTTCCATGTCGCTTGCCTCGGGACATTCGCTGGCCCAGGGCATGCGCTTTGTGGGCGCTCATGCGCAAGAGCCGGTGCATACCGAGTTTTTGCGGGTGGCGGCGGCGATCGATTGCGGCATCTCGGCGACCGACGCGCTCGATGACTTGCTCGTGCGCATCGACGCCCCCGGCCTTTCGCTTGTGACCTTGGCGCTTAAGGTGTCTCAGCGCACCGGCGCTCCGCTTGCCGACTTACTGTCCGAGGCGTCGAGCATGGTGGGGGAGCGCATTGAGCTCAAGCGCCGCTTGGATGTCAAGACGTCGCAGGCTCGCATGTCGGCGCATATGGTCGCGGCGATGCCGGCGGGCATGTGCGCGGTGTTGGCGCTGCTTTCGGCAGATTTTCGTCGCGGTCTTGCGACGCCTGCCGGCGCGGGCGCTGTGGTGCTGGGTCTTGCCCTCAACGCCGTTGCCCTGGTGGTTATCAGGCGCATTATGCGGGTGGAGCTATGAGCGCCCCGGTTGCAGTTGCGGCTTGCCTGTGCGCCCTGAGTGTATTTGTCGCGACGGGTTTGGATCGGGCGGATGCACGCAAGATCGCAGGGGCCTGCAAGCGCGAGGCGGTGCTGGTCGCTGCCGCGGGTCGCTCGGTGGTCGATGCTCTGACCGCGCGAGTGAAGGGCGCGGTTGGAGCGGGCGGCCCGGCGCGAGTGTCGCTCGGCGAAGTGTCCGAGATGATCGATGTTGTGCGCTTGGGTCTTTCGGCCGGCCTTTCGTTTGATGCGGCGCTTGAGATTTTCTGCGCCAACCGCCGGTCAGTGCTGGCTCTTCGCCTTGAGCGGGCCTGCATGGCGTGGCAGGTGGGCGTGGGCACGCGTGAGGACGAGTTGTTGGCCGCCGCGCGCGACCTGGACGTGCGAGCGCTCGAGACCTTTGCCATCACGGTGGGGCAGGCACTCGCCCTGGGTGCCCCACTTTCCGAGACGCTGGCCGCTCAAAGTCGCGAGATCCGTGCGGCTCATCGCGCCGCGGTCGAGCGCGAGATTGAGCGTGCGCCCGTCAAGCTGCTGATTCCCACCGGCACGCTCATCTTGCCGGCGTTGCTTCTGTCCATATTGGGCCCGCTGCTGGGAGCAGGCGGGATGATGTAGGGAGGAATACATGAACACGATGACTGACGCTGCTGGCAAGGTCTGGAGCTGGGCTGTTTGCCAGTCAATTCGCGCTCGCCAGCATGCCGGGGAGCTACTGCAGGAGGAGAGTGCGCAGGGCACCACCGAATACGCCATCTTGGTCGGCGTGCTCGTGGTGATCGCCATCATTGCCATTGTCGCATTTAAGGGCAAGGTCCAAGATCTATGGAACGCTATCAGCGAGGGCATCAACAGCCTGTAGAGGGCGAGCGCCCCATCGGGGTGCTGCTGGTGTTTGCTTGCCTGACCGTGGCGATAGCAGCGGTGCTTTGGGGGCTTAACGCCGCGCGGCAGCAGCGTCCTGGGGCCGCCTTCGATTCGGGCTCAGATTCGGCGGTGGCGTCTCAAAAAGATGAGATGCGAGATGCGGACGATTCGGATGTCGCTGTCACGGCGCAAACCTTTCTGCGGACGCTCGACAAGCGGTCTGGCACTGCGACGGATTCACCTGAGGACAACGCGATTACGGTCCGGCTTGCATGGTCCGAGGACCGACCGATGACCGAGGCAGCGGCGGATATGTTACGCGCCTACCGCGAGGTGCCAACGGCCCAGCTCGCCCTGAGCGGCTATCTCGATATTAAGGGCAACGTATGGGGCGCCATCGTGCGCGATGGGCGCGGCTGGGTCGATATGGTGACGGTTGCCGCGGATGCTGGCGATGCTTCGTGTCGTCTGCGCGCCGTGCGTCTGGTCCCGCAAACAATAAGCTCAAAGGAGGGATCGTGAAATGCATGGCGTTCTGCGTGAAGAGGTTGCCCAAGCGACTGTGGAATACGCCATCGTCACGGTGGCGCTGTTATCGATCGTGCTGGCGATTGTGGGACTTTGGCGTGCTGGCACCGATGGACGCTTGGCGGCGCTGGTTGAGCGGGCGGCATCCCATGGCGTTGCCTCGACGTCGGTTATCGACGCCGCTGCGGGCGCTAAGGACATCGCGTTGTATTGATATCGCGCGCGAGGACCGGGCGCAGTCTACGGTCGAGGCCGCTTTTTTGCTGCCGACGTTTCTGACGCTCATCCTTCTCGCACTGCAACCGGTGTGCCTGCTTTATACGCGCGCGGTCATGGAGTCTGCCGCCGCCGAGACCGCGCGGCTCATGACCACGACGACGGCGGAGGACGACGATCTTAAGGAGTTCACCCGCCGCCGGCTTGCCGCAGTGCCCAACGTTTCGATCTTTCATGCCGGCGGGCCGTTGTCGTGGGATATCGAGCTTGGCCGGGCCGGTGCGGGTGGCGTCTCGGCCGTGTCCGTTTCCGGCGAGGTCAAGCCGTTGCCTGTGATCGGTGCGTTTGCGCGGGCTATGGGTGGTACCGCCGAGGGCGGCTACGTTGAGCTCAAGGTCGATGTCTCGTATCAATCGCGTCCCGAATGGCTGGAGGGAGATTATGATTCGTGGATTGCTGCATGGGATTAAGCGTTTCTGGTCTAGATGCGTTTTGACGCGCCGTCCGAGCTGCCATCGCAAGCGAGGCGGCTTTATGGGCCGCGCCGGTATCGACCTGTTTATCGAAGACGGTGCCTACACCACGCTTTCTTCTGCCGTGGTCATCCTAGTGGTGCTCACGTTGTTGTTTTCGTCGACCGCGGCGATATGGAGCATGTCGCGTGCCGGGGATACCCAGGTGGCGGCCGATAGCGGCGCGCTGGCGGGTGCCAACGTAGCGTCGTCCTATCACACGGCTGCCACGGTGGTTGATGCGAGCATCTTGAGTCTGGGGCTGGCGGGGTTTGCCACGATCGGGACGGGTCTGGTCGCCATCCTCATCCCGGGTGCCGAACCAGTTGCCGGCAATATGGTCGACACCGGGATTGAGATTATTAAAACGCGCAACAAGTTTGCCAAAAGCGCATCGGAAGGCTTACAGAAAATCGAGACGGCTCTGCCGTATCTGATTGCCGCGCGTGCCACGCAGGCGGTGTCGGCGCAGGATACCGATAGTGTGGCCTATACCGGTACGGCACTTGCCGTGCCCAGGACATCCGAGTCGGACTTCGCTGCGCTCAAAGGGTCAGAGATCTCGACCGATGCCATTAAAGACACATCAGATGATTTAGAGCGTGCGGCCGAGGAGCTGCGGAAGGCTTCTGAGGACACGGCGAAGGCTAAAGAGCGCGCTTGGCTGGCGGATTGTGGCGGGTCTGACAAGGGCTCGGTCAGCAGCTGTTCTTGCATGTGGGAGCGTGTGAAAAGTCTAACGGATCTCTCTGGTGCTCAAAATCCGCATTACGCTTCGAGCGTTACGTGGGAACCGCAAGTGGCGCTCGATCGCGCGAAGGCCTACTATCGCCAGCGCCTGGCAAATGAGAAACCGCTTGGCGAGGGTCCGGAAAAACAGGCAGATTCTGCTGCACGAAAGGTGTTCTTCGCTTATGCGGGCGAAGAAGTCGAGCGGGCATATATAACTGAAAAGGACGGCAAAGTTTCCGCTCACATCCCTTTCCTTCCGCGAAATCCAGATGAGGCGCGGGCGACTGAACTCTATACCGATGCGTGTTGGCCCACGAGTGAAGTAGATAAAGTTACCTATTTGCATTATGGGACTGACTGTCCAAATTACAAAAAAGGAAAGCCAGGTTGGCTGGCATCCGTCGCAGATTTTGACGGTCAAGAAACGTGTAGCGAATGCCATTTCGGTGTGTCGTCTTTAGGGTACGTTGCGATTGCAACGACTTCTGTCGAAAGGGGCTTCGAGTACCACTTCGATAAGTTCAAAGAGGCCCTGGAAGACTACGTCGAATGCCGCAACAAAGAGCTCGAGCTCGAGCGTCAGACCGAGGATGAGGCCGACCGTGCGGGCAATGCGTTTGACCAGGCCATCAAGGAGCTTTCCGGCGAGCGCCCGCGTATCGCCCCACCTGGCCGCAACGGCGTGGTCGCCTTTGCGGTTTCGGGTGCCATCTCGAGCCCCGATGAGCTCAACTCTTCGTTTAACACGGCAGTCAGGCTTGGCGATCGCGGTGCTATCTCTGCCGCGGTGTTGGCGCCCGATGAGGCGACGGCGCAAAACAACGTGCTTTCGCGATTTTTCTCGACATTGAAGGAACGCTCGGGCGGCGTTGCCGGCGTGCTCGACGGCGTCATGGATGTTTGGGGACGGCTGCTCGTAGGATACGGTGATATCCAAGGTTCGGCCGACGAACTTATGGACGAGATGATTAAAGGCCTAGGAGGGGGCAGCGGCGCGTTGGGCTCCATCGCATCGTGGCTCGGCGATACCGTTTCGGCGTCCGTGGCGGCGCTGGGTTTGGAACCGTGCGACTTGCGCCTGCGAAAGCCGGTGCTGACCGATTCCGCCAATGTCATTAAGAGTCCGGGGTCTGACATTGCGGGTCTCTCTCAAGCGCAAGACAAACTGCGAAGTATTCCGTTGGGCGTGACCGATCCCAAGGCGCTTTGCGAGGCGTTGGAATATCAAGTCGAACGCACCATTAGCGGCACGGTGTTCACACTTGCGGAGATTCCTCTGCCCGGCGGCGGCTCCATCCCGCTCACCGTCGATGTCGCCACGCTGGTTGGCGCTCTGGGCGGTGGGTCGTAATGAGTATCCGCATGCGTCTGCGCGAGGAGCGCGCCCAAGCGACGGTTGAGATGGCAGTGGTTACGCCCGTTTTGCTGGTGCTGGCACTCATCGTGTACAACGTCATGGTCTTTGCCAGCGCTGTCGCGCGCTTCGACCGCGTGGTGCCCGACATCGTGTTGGCGCACGCTGTGGCACCGGGCGGGGAGGGTGACGAGAACTCTGCCGATGCCTCGGTGACGGTCCAGACTCAAATTCTGAATGCCATGGAAGGCTATGACTTGCAGATCGAAGTGTCGAGCGAGCAAGGCGCGAAGGCATCAGATGGTGGCCTGCTCTCCCTATCCGGTACGTTTAGGACCTACACCTGCACCATGCACTATGAGCCGTGGCCGACTTCTCTCAGCATCGCTGGCGTTTCGCTGGGGGCGCCGACAACGTTGTCGCACGAGCGCGCGGTGACGGTCGATCCATGGCGTCCGGGGGTGGTCATGTGACCGCGGTCTCGTCCTACATCGCTTACGCGCGGGCACTCAACAGGCTGGGTTGGACGCCGGCCGAGTTTGTGGTGGCGGAGTCGTTTGTCGTGCGCCTGCGCGGCATGCTGGGACGGCGTCCGGTTGCCGCCAACGGCCTGCCGCTCGTCATGGCGTTTCCACGCTGCTCTTCGGTCCATACGTGTTTTATGGCCTATCCCATCGACATCGCCTTCATCGATCGCGACGGCAATATCCTCGCGCGCTACGAAAACGTCCGTCCTTGGCACATGTGCTCTTGCCTCGGCGCCTGGGCCGTACTAGAGCGTCCTTCAATCATTGTTTCGACTCCTGCTCTCCAACGCGTGCCGGCTTAAGAATTGGCGACAGTGGACTTTTGTCATACGAAATTGGGTAAGATGGAGGAGAAGATGCATGGATGTTGAGATCCATCCCAACGCTAAAAAGCACCTGACGGAAAAGCAGGTGCTTAGCGCTTGGCTTGCGGTTACTGAGTGCATTCGTCGCGAGTCGAAGGACGAGCCGCCGAGATGGCTTGCAATTGGATGGCTCTCAGACGGACGAAGCGTGGAGCTTGTCGCGGTGGAGCTTGTCCGTGGGTGGCTTATCATTCATGCCTTGTCTCCAGTCCAGAAGAAATTTTGGCAGGAGATTGAACAGGCTCGGCAAAGGGGTCGATGATGGGCAAGACGTATACGGCCGCTAATGGTCAGGTTGTAACGGATGAAATGATTGACGCGTGGTGCGAGTCGTACGAGCGCGGAGAGTTTCCGGATGGCGAACACACCGTTGGTGGGATCGTGCATGGACGGCCCCCGCTCTCAGGTGAGGGGACGGCAACGCTGTCGGTCAAGATTCCTCTGGGAATGAAGGAGGCCATTCGTCGACGGGCGGCTGCCGAGGGGATGACGCCAAGTGAGTTTGCCCGTGCGGCTCTGAGTGAAAAACTTCTTGCTGCCGGCTGATGCCTCTGACGTGCCGATTTATAGAACCGAGGCTGTGCTCAAAAACTTTTTTAAAATTCTCGGTTGACCGGAACGCGTCCTTGGTTATACTAATCAAGCCTTGAAACAAGGCACACCTCAAATGGCTGGGTAGCTCAGTTGGTAGAGCAGAGGACTGAAAATCCTCGTGTCAGGGGTTCGATTCCCTTCCCCGCCACCTTGAATTGACTAGGACCTCTGCAAAGGGGTCCTTTTCTTTTATGCAGCCCCCACATGGAATCGAACCCCGTGAGGGCGCGGAGCTGAGTAAACGCGTAAGCGCCGCAGCGGTCCGTCCGCGCGGCGCGCGGACGCGATTCCCTTCCCCGCCACCTTGAATTGACTAGGACCTCTGCAAAGGGGTCCTTTTCTTTTATTGAGGGCTCTGCGGAAATTGCGTCCCGGAATTTGGCTTCAGAGTGGGATGCGTTTTCCGCTTTGAGGCCGCTTGGGAAAGCGCGACCCGGAATCCGGCGTCAGAATGGGATGTGCTTTCCTTTTGCGGTCTTTGGCGGAAACTGCGTCCCAGATCCCGCGCTCAGAACGGGATGCATTTTCCGGTTGAGGCCTCGAACGGAAAATGCATCCCAGTCTTTTGCGAAAAACGGGATGCGCTTTCCGGCCGCCTACTTCCGGCGCATATGTACATCTCGGCGCGCCATCTCGGGCCCGCCCAGACATTCCTTCCGCTTTTGCGCCACTTTACAGACCGTTCGGTCGTCTGTCCGCACGCGCGGGTATACTCAAAACGATACTTTTCCTGTGCAATACGATGCAGGCTCGGCCTGCACGATCCGAAGGGGGCAGTGATGGAGAGGATACTCGGCGTTAATCTCTCTGGCTGGTTTATTCCCGAGCCTTGGGTGACCCCGTCGCTATACGCGGCGACCGGTGCATCCAACGCGGCCGAGCTGCAGGAGGCCATGGGCACCGCCGCCTATAACGCCCTGGCCA